>NZ_JBFXHE010000145.1:1559-9863 GCF_050177295.1 Desulfobacter sp. | reverse complement strand
TTCTTTGCGATTAAATAATTGCTGCGCTCAATTCTTGACTTTTCCCCGGATGGCGAATAGATTTATCCGATTCGCAATTTAACAGATTGATCTCCTTGTTATTGAGTCTTTTCCAGGGGAGAAGAATGCTATGCAGCTTGAGGGATATTCGAAATTACAGCGTATTCATAGCAGTCAGAACAGCATTGTTTATACCGGGATTGACCAAGAGCGCCGGCAAGTTATCTGCCTGAAACGACCGGTAATTGGATTGATACGAATTTGTCCATCGGCGCCCATGCCCCTTCAGAAGCCCTGGGCAATGTGGACGATGCCTTTGGCGTTATCCACCTTTTCAATGCCGTTTCAGTCAAGGTGGCGGGCATCAGCACCGTGTTCGGGAATTCAGATGTGGATACCGCCCCCCCCACTGACGCTGGACCCTTTTCCCATGGCCTTTTTTTACTGGCGTGATCCCTACGGGGTCCAGTGGGAAATGGAGGGCGCCGGAAACGCGGTTATTTAAGGGGGATATGATGATGCTGAAAAATAAACCCAACAGCGTTTTGGTGATCATTGCCATGGCAGCCGAAGCAGCGCCGTGTATTGAACTGCTGGGTCTGAAACCAGAGGAAGATGTGTTTGACCGGCGCCTGCCCATGAAGGCATATTGCGGCCATCGGGGCGGAATCCGGCTGATGCTGACCACCAACGGTATTGATCCCCGGTTCGGCGTGGACCAGGTCGCAACCCAGCCGGCTGCCGTGGCTACTTATGCCGCCATTCAGCGGTTTAACCCGGATCTGGTGATCAACGCGGGCACCGCCGGCGGATTCAAACGGGCCGGACTTGAAATCGGGGAGGCCGTGATCAGCCGGGACAGCCTCAAATTTCATGACCGGCGTATCCCATTGGCCGGATTTGACGCATACGGCATCGGCAGCTACCCCTGTGCGGACATGGTGCAGATGGCGGAAGCGCTCGGGTTAAAGACAAAAGGGATATCAACGGGTAATTCCCTGAACATGACCCGTACGGATTTGGAAATGATTGAAAAAAACCATGCAGCCATCAAGGAGATGGAAGCGGCTGCCGTGGCCTGGGTGGCCTGGACCATGGAAAAACCGTTTATGGCACTAAAAACCGTTTCTGATTTTCTGGATTCTTCCGAAAAAACGGAAACGCAGTTTAGCAGAAATCTGGCAAAAGCCACGAAAAATTTAAGCTGCCAGCTGACCCGTGTTCTCGATTACCTGGACAGCTTAGGCAAATTCTAATTACCAAACAGGCTCTAAGTGGGGATATGATAAAAAAATAGCCCCATATTCTTTTCCGGGGCGTATTCAACAGGAATTTTTAAAAATGGCGGATAGGATTAAACTTGGAGCGTTTCAAATTTTGGTGTGGCAAATGGTTTTGTTTTTTGCTATGGCAGTTCTTTTTATAAGAAACTGGAGACAAGATACAGAAAACAAGAGGCCGAAGCGCCTGGGGAGCCCATTTTAACCCTGCATGGTTGGTTGTCTTTAGTTTCATTGTGTGTTTTGGGCTTGCGGCCCATGTGAGTTGTATCGAATTCAAGCAGATCAATACCGGGAGCGAGAATGAAAAAGAATACCATACTATTATCTTTGATTATTGCGTTGATATTAACCCTGAGCGGCTGCCTCGCTGATTCAGACGATCCGCAATCTGAAACCGACAACATGAAAACCATAACCATAGGAGCACTTCTTCCCCTGACAGGAAACTGGAACGAGCCTGGCCAGGGTGCAAAAAAGGCCCTTGATGTAACCCTTTCCATGGTAAATTATTTTTTGAAACCATCGGAACTGAAATTTGAACTAGATATACGCGACACCGAAAGCAATGGTGAGAAAGCCCTGCAGGAGCTTTCCTCACTGCATGATGCCGGAATAGATACGGTAATCGGTCCCATGAGCAGTGAAGAGTGTATGAGTGTTCTTGACTATGCGAATGAAAATTCGGTTCTGTTGCTGTCTCCATCTGCAACTTCTGAGGAACTGGCCCTGGATGATAATTTTTTCAGGTTGGTCGGTAACGACAGAAGCCTAATTGAGGGGCTTACCACGATCATGAAGGATAAATACGACTATGATCGCCTGATTACCGTATATCTGGATGATACATACGGTCGTGGATATTACGCGACTCTCCAGGACGTTCTGCCGTCAATGGGCATGGAGACGGCAGGAGCAATACCATTATCCATTGACTCGGCAGATCATGCTGCCATTGTTGATGAGCTGGAAGGACTTGCTGCCGGGGAAAACATCGAAGATACCGCCATCCTTCTTGTTTGCGACGGCGAGAGCGCTTCCGATCTGATAAAAAACATTTCATCAGCCAGCAAGCTTTCCACAATGAAGTGGTTTGTAAGTGTGGATATAATCGGCAGCACTATCTTTATGGAGGATAGTTTAGTTGAGGCTTTTGCTGCAGAAACCAAAATGGAAGGACTTGCAATCGGTTACAGGGATGTCGCACTGGATGCTCTGCCGTACATAGCAAACGTTCTGGACGGCGCTGCGGAGATATCTCCCTATGCAATTCCGACATGGGACTGCCTGTGGCTTCTGGCAAAGACATATAAAGAGGCCGCTGCAATCAATACCGATACCCTGAAGAAAACCCTCGTTGATGAGGCCGGAAGATATCGGAACGCCTTTGGAGCCATCAGCTTGCTGGATGAAAACGGAGATATTAAAAGTTCGCGCTATATGCGCTACATGATGTACGATGATAAAGGAAGCTATTCATGGCGTTGCCTGGGCCATTATGTAAATCTCGGTGTGGGAGATCCCATTATTCAGACCATTGAATGGAGTGTTTCCGTGGATAGCGGCATTGTTCAGGTGGGCGCCCTCCTTCCTCTTACCGGCAGCCTTGCCGAGAAAGGAGGAGAGATAGAGATCATTCTGGAACACTCGGCTGCAAGCTTTAACCAGTATGCCTCGGACATGGGTTCCGACCTCCGCATTGAGCTTGTGGTGGAAGATACGGGAAGTGATCCGGAAACCGCTGCCGTTGCAGCACAAAAGCTTGTAGATATGGGCATCAGAACCATGATAGGACCCATCGGCAGCTCGGAACTGGAAGCGGTGAAACCATTATCGGATAGTTACGGTGATATTTTTATTTCACCACTCTCGTCCTCACCCTCATTGAGCCTTGAAGATCGCATCTATCGTCTCATGTTGAACGATACCCATCAGGCCCATGCCCTCTGTCTGCTTTTGACCGAGAAGGGGATCTCAAATCTCATCATCATTAACCGGAATGATACTTACGGTAACGAATTGGCAGACACAGTTACCGCTGATTACACCGGCAAGATAACACGTTTGACCTATGATGTCGACCAGAGTGATTTCAGTACGATCCTCACCGAGGCAGGGGCGGCTGTTTCCTATGATACCGAGCACACCGCAGTGCTGGTTGTGGCCAATGAGGAGATCGTTGATATTCTGAAACAGGTCGGAACCCAAAGCAGATTAAACGATGTTGCGTGGTTCGGCACCGACAGCTCCGCACTCTCCAATCTTCTGATCAACGATCCGGATGCTGCTGAAAAAGCTTCTTCCGTCAACTTTACCGCCTTTGATTACAGCCCCTACGGACCATACTTTGATCCTCTTTATCATGAGATCAATTCAACTTTTCAGTCTAATGAGCCGTTTAAAGAGAGCTCTCTGAGTTCATTTGACGGTTTGTGGCTGCTTTGCTGCGCTTATCTTGTTCACGGTGCTTCAGCAGACTTGGATACCATAAATAATTATATTTCCGGAAAATCGTTTCGTGGTGTCGGTGGAGTGCTTTCGCTTGATGCATACGGCGACCGTCAGTTCGGATACTACAAGCTCTATCACGTAGCCGCCGGAGAAAACGGAAAGTACAGCTGGGAAAATAACGGAATTTACAATCTTGATTATACTCATAGCGGAACACTGGAACTGTTCGATTAGAAACGGACCTGCTGAAACGGCACGGCTCCGTATCATTTGGATGCAATGGAAAAGGATACGGTGAACATGGTTCCTTGATTCAAGGTGCTTTCCGCAAAAAGGGCACCGCCGTGCATGTTTACAATGCTGCCAAAAAAAAACTGTTATTCATGGATCAGGGATGTTAAAGAAACCGCTCAGGTTGAAATACTGTACCCAAATAAAAATTTTAAGATTTATATAATTGCCGCGTCTGCCAGCAAGAAATTAGGGAAAGGATGAACAGCGTTACACAGTTTGATTGTCTTATTGATGATCTGATAGAAAAAAATGCCGCATTTGCCTGCTGGTTCCAACCGTCCAATGACAGCCCGCAACTGATTGCCGGGGCCGAGGATGATATTATATTCCCGGGAAGTATACAGCAATTGAGCCGGGTCCGGGGGTTTGTGTTTGCCCCGTTTAAAATGTCGGATAATGTCCCTGCCATTGTGTTGCAGCCGGCCATACACCTGAAAGGGTATAGTCAGATCCAGGCGTTTGATCCGGGAACCTTGGTTTCGTCTCCCATTCACCGGGAAACAAAAGCCCCTTGCCTCTCAACGGAGTTTCATGATTACCTGGTGTGCGTCAACCATGCCATTGAACAGATCAACGCCGCAAAATTTTCCAAGGTGATTGTTTCCAGGCGCATTTGTAAAGAGAGGACAAATGAATCCTTAGGATCGCTGTTTCTTGGGCTCCATGACATAAACCCGGGTGTGTTTGTTTTTGTGGTGAACCTGCCCAGGGCCGGGCTTTGGATGGGGGCCACCCCTGAACTGTTGTTTCGCTCGGATGGGCGGCATGCCCAGACCGTGTCCCTGGCCGCCACCCAGCCCCGGCGTCCTGATGGCCAATACTGCTGGTTTACAAAGGAAATTGAAGAACAGGCTTTTGTCTCCAGGTATACGGTGGATGTACTCCACCGGTTTGGTTTTTCATCCTACCAGACAAAGGGGCCCCAGGATCTTGAAACAGCCACCGTGGCCCACTTGAAAACCTCGTTCTTTTTTTCCGGGACACACATTGAAGACCGGCTTGGAGAATTTGTTGGACAGCTTTTCCCGACGCCTGCGGTGTGCGGTCTGCCCAAGGCCGAGGCAGATCAATTCATCCACACCTTTGAACCCCACGACAGGCGGTATTATACCGGGTTCCTGGGTCCCTGGCGCCTTAAACAAAGCGGCACCGACGTTTATGTGAACCTGCGCAGCATGGAAATTGAAGACGCCCAGTATGTCCTTTACACCGGCGGGGGAATCACGGCCCGGTCCAACCCGGAACAGGAGTGGGAGGAGACCACGCAAAAGTCCAGAACGCTTTTAAACGCCATAGAAACGTTGCAGGAACAGGGGTGATGATTTCAACAAAGCGCCATGTGCAGCAGCTTGCCTCTCTATTCTTAAGCAAAGAGATTTTAGATATTGTGCTGTGCCCAGGATCCAGGAACGGTCCCTTAATTCATACCCTGGCCGGCTGCGGAAAGTTTGACTGCAGGGTGATTGTGGATGAGCGCAGTGCCGGTTATTTTGCCCTGGGGATGGCCCAGGCAAAGAAGAAACCCGTGGGTTTGGTGTGCAGTTCTGGCACGGCTGCTGTTAATTTTGCCTCGGCTGTGGCCGAGGCCTTTTACCAGAAGATTCCTTTGATCGTGGTGACTGCGGACCGGCCCGACTACTGGATTGACCAGCTGGAAAACCAGTGTATCCATCAAAAGGGGCTGTACCGCAATTTTATCAAGCAATCGTGTTCACTGCCCCTGGAGGAATCGGACAGCCAATTATGGGCTGGTGCACGTCTGATCAACGATATACTGAATACGGCCGTGTCTGACGGGCCGGGACCTGTACATATCAACATTCCCCTTGAAGAGCCTTTGCACAAGACCGTGGATGCGCAACTGCCTGGTGTTAAGGTGATAGATGCCGCGGATACACAGACACAGCTTGGCAAAAAGGCGTTGGCCGGGGTGGCCGAAGAGATCCGCCGGGCAGATAAAATTCTTGTACTGGCAGGCCAGTCCCCGGGCAATGCAGAACTTGACAATGCACTGGCCCTGTTTGTGAAAAAAACCGGTGCCGTGGTTGCCGCCGAGCACCTGGCCAATCTGCAGATGGCTTCGGATTGCTGCTGTGCCTGTCCGGAACTGGTGCTTGGATCCATATCCCAGGGTGATGCAGCCGTTTTTCAACCTGATCTGCTGATTACCTTTGGCAGGCACTTTGTCTCCAAACGTATCCGGCAATTTTTGAGGACGTATAAACCGGACAAGCACATTCATGTGGATGCCGGCGGCGGGCATATGGACACCTATCAGGCATTGACCCGGGTTTGTGCCATGGCCCCGGAACGGTTTTTTGAGCAAATGGCCGGAATGCAGATCCAAAAATCATCGGAAGATTATGCTGGGGCCTGGAAAGACCGGGAACAGGAGGCCCTGCCAATTTATGAGCATTATCTGGACCAGGCCCCTTTTTGTGATTTCACGGCATGTGCCTATGCATTGAATGCAGCGCCGCAAGGTTCAGTCATACACCTTGGCAACAGCTCCGCCGCAAGATATGCCGTGTTAACCCCCGGTACCCGATTCAAGGGCGTTACCTGGTTTGGCAACCGGGGAACCAGCGGAATTGACGGCTCTGTTTCAACGGCGGTGGGGTATGCCTCGTGCAGTGCGCAGATCAATACGCTTATCCTGGGGGATCTCTCGTTTTTTTACGATTCCAATGGATTGTGGAATAAATACCTGGAGAAAAATCTAAGGATTATTGTGCTCAACAACGGCGGCGGCAATATTTTCAGTTTTGTGGAAGACCTTGCCGGCCGCACCGGGGAAGAGAATCAAGCGGTGTTTCAAAAATATTTTTTTGCAGGCCACCGGGCAAAGGCCGAAGGCCTTGCATCGGCATTCGGCCTTGACTACCTGCAGGCTGACTCGGATTCCGGGTTGGACAAGGCCCTTGGCGACCTCTATAATCCTGGCCGGATTGTCCCCACCCTTTTAGAGGTGTTTACGGATGCCCGGACCAACACAAACGTATTTAAGGGGTTGTTTACAGAAATTAAAAAAGCACTGACTAAATAATGGAGAGTGACGCATGACAGAAAAACGCCAGTGGGAAACCATCAAAGAATTTGAAGATATTTTTTTTGAATATTACGAGGGCATCGGCAAGATCACCATCAACCGTGAACGCTACCGCAACGCCTTTCGTCCCACCACCGTCCATGAGATCAGCGAATCCTTGCGCCTCTGCCGGGAGGACAAGCGTATCAATGTGATTGTCCTGACCGGGGCAGGGAACACGGCCTTTTGCGCCGGTGGCGACCAGACCGTGAAAGGGGCGGGCGGTTACATTGACAAGGACGGCACCCCAAGGCTGAATATCCTGGAAGTCCAGAAACAGATCCGGTCCATGCCCAAGCCCGTGATTGCCATGGTGAACGGCTTTGCCATCGGCGGCGGCCATGTTCTGCATGTGGTGTGCGACATCACCATAGCCAGCGAAAACGCCATCTTTGGCCAGACCGGCCCCAAGGTGGGCAGTTTTGATGCCGGTCTTGGCTCATCCTATCTTGCCAGCA
Organism: Desulfobacter sp.; assembly: GCF_050177295.1. Taxonomy (NCBI): domain Bacteria; kingdom Pseudomonadati; phylum Thermodesulfobacteriota; class Desulfobacteria; order Desulfobacterales; family Desulfobacteraceae; genus Desulfobacter; species Desulfobacter sp. The sequence continues at coordinate 2,292 of NZ_JBFXHE010000145.1, read as the reverse complement.
CCATTGGACAGAAAAAGGCCCGGGAGATCTGGTTCATGTGCCGGCAGTATACGGCGGCCCAAGCCCTGGAAATGGGCCTGGTCAACAAGGTGGTGCCCCTGGACCAGCTTGAGGATGAGACCGTGGCCTGGGCTATGAAAATGCAGGAACACAGTCCCCTGGCCCTTCGTATGATCAAGCTGGGGCTCAATGCCGAACTTGACGGCCAGGTGGGACTCCAGGAGTTTGCCGGTAATGCCACGCTTTTGTATTACCTTACCCAGGAGGCCCAGGAAGGCAAGAACGCATTTTTGGAAAAGCGGAAACCGGATTTCAGTCAATTTCCGAAATTCCCTTGATTATAGATAGATTCAAGCGATGAACGCACGTGTAATTGAACATAAATTACAGTTTAAACAGCCGGCAGGGACGTCCCGGGGGGTGCTGAACCACCGCCGGGTCTGGTATCTTGTGCTGGAAAAAGAGGGCCGGACCGGGGTGGGGGAGTGCGCGCCCTTGCCGGGGTTGAGCGCTGAAACCATCCCCGAGGTGGAACAGGCTCTTGCCGCCCTTGCCGCAGACCCGGATGGGTTTTGTGCCCGGGCAAACCGGCAGCGTATACCCGCTTCGGTATGGTTTGCCGTGGAAACCGCCCTTAGGGATCTGGAACAGGCCGGTACGCAGATTCTCTTTCCTTCCGCCTTCACCCGGGGTGACAAGGGCATCCCCATCAACGGACTGATCTGGATGGGGG
>NZ_JBFXHE010000145.1:0-1459 GCF_050177295.1 Desulfobacter sp. | reverse complement strand
ATTGATTTTCTGTCCCAATGGTATGGGCCGGAACACGCCATCACCGTCCATACCTCGGGCAGCACAGGGCCTCCCAAACCCATCTTTCTGGACAAGCCGTTTGTGGCCCAAAGTGCCGTGCGCACCATCCGTTTTTTCCGGCTGGAACCCGGGCAGCGCATTCTTTTGTGCCTGCCTTTAAGGTATATTGCCGGAAAGCTGATGGTGATCCGGGCGCTTTTAGGGCAGCTTGACCTTTGCACTGCCGAGCCAAGCGACGACTTTTCCTTTCTGGTCCAATGCCGGGATAATCCCTTCGTGTTTGCCGCCATGGTGCCCAACCAGGTGACAAAACTGCTGGATAACCCAAAACGGTTTGAAGGCCTTAACGCACTGCTTATCGGCGGTTCAGCCCTTCCGGCACCGCTTGAAACCGGACTTGGGAATGTGCCCACAGCCTGTTTTGCAAGCTACGGCATGACAGAAACCGCCACGCACATCGCCCTTTGCCGGATAAACGGCCAGGACGCATCTGACCGTTTTCACTGTCTTCAGGGCATTGAGGTGGGACTGTCACAAAAGGGCTGCCTGACCATTAACATGCCGGGCCTGGACGGACCGCGCCTTTTCACCAACGACCTGGCTGAGCTTGACGACAATAAAACCTTCCGGATCCTGGGCCGGGCCGATCATGTGATCATCTCCGGCAGCATAAAGTATTTTCCCGAAACCCTGGAAAAAAAACTGGAAGATCTTATTGAATATCCGTTTTTCATCGGGGCCCTGCCCGATGAAACCCTGGGGCACAGGATTGTTCTGGCCATTGAGGCCCGGGCAGATGAACAACTTGAAAAAAAGCTGGAAGCCTTTTTTATCCAGCGCCTGGATCGCTACGAGAGACCAAAAAATATTGTGTTTAAGGAAAAATTTGAGTGGACTGAAACAGGGAAAATTATACGGCGGATTTAATTGGCGGCCCTTCCGCCATTGTGGGAATAAGAACGAAAAAAGTTGTGCAGTTTTTTCAGGGTACTCGCGTGTAAAAATCAAAACCCAGTAGTTAAAATTCTCCCTTGCCATCCAGGCGGCAGCCAGGATATTATTCTAATAATATTTATTCATTAATTCACCACGAAGATCACGAAGGACACGAAGAATGGGGTTTGATGAACTATCTAATCACGTTATCGGCCACGCCATCGAAGTCCATCGGGAACTTGGACCAGGCTTACTTGAGTCTACCTATGAACAATGCCTTGCGCATGAATTAAGTAAAGATAACATATCTTTCAAACTGCAGCACCCTCTTCCTGTCATTTATAAAAGTGTCCGAATTGATTGTGGATACCGGATTGATTTGTTAGTAGAAGACAGGCTTATCCTTGAATTAAAAAGTGTTGAACAAATAAAAAATATCCATAGGGCTCAATTGTTAACCTATATGAAATTAGCCCATATTAAAATAGGGTTGTTAATTAAT
>NZ_JBFXHE010000144.1:0-9879 GCF_050177295.1 Desulfobacter sp. | reverse complement strand
CGGGTATTGGCGGGATAGCGGGGTATTTATTTTATTGATTGGCGGGGTATTGCGGCGGGATATATCCGTTACAGTATTTCGTCACTGATTCTAAGGTATAGCGTTACACTATTCGATTCTTACCAGCCATATCAAAAGCGGTATCCTCCTGAAATTGGCAGTACCGGTCAAAGGCTTTGTTGGTTTCATGGGCTGATGCTTTTCGAGCGTTGATCGTGCCGGCGCGCCTTGCTATTTCCGTAGTGGTCGTATGGCGGGTTCCCCCATACAAGTCTAGGCCGGTAATTCCCAGCTCCCGGCAGGCCTCATCCCAGCGTTTTTTAAAATATTTAGGTCCAAAAGGCTGGTTTGGCTTTACGCTTTGGACGCCGCCATGATGACGGAAAAATTTGACGTTGGGCAATCCGGGGTATTGGTTTTTTATTTCGGTGATGATCTCTATATGGTGATCAAGGAGCCTGGTCTTTTTAAGTTTGTTTTTTCGTTTGGTCGGATAATGAAAAGTCAGCTCACCATGGATAATATCAACATCGGCTTCCTGCAATTTAAGAAGGTCACCGGGTCTCAGGTTGACATAAGTTGCCAGCAAATCTATTCCAAGCCAGATTTTAGGATTCAGGTCATAAGTCATATCGAAAACTTTTTTGATAATTTCTTCCTGGGTATCAATATCCGTTATCGTTCGATATCCAAGCTCATATTCAATGCCCGGGAAGATGGGCATTTGTACAAGATTTATGACCCGCCTTTTCAAAATCCATTTCCAGAAATCCGATATCCGGGACATATAATTTGCCCGTGTTTTTTCTGATATGCCTTCAATGGAGTAAAGATAATCTTCAATGTCGGCTCCGGTAATTTCTTTCACATTTGTGTCTTGAAAATAATCCTGGGCAACTTTGATATGCCGCCTGGCTTCTTTAAAACTTTTAAGATTCTGCTTCCGGTTTAAATATTTGTTCGAAAGAGTGGTGAAAGAGTAAGGTTTATCGGATTGGTAATCCTTTGGATCAAAGGTCCCTTCACTGGTTTTAAATCGGACACCGTTTAAAAACTGAGCTGCTTTTTCATAACTATTAAATTGCTTCTGAACGTTGCCGCCGAACCGAACGATAAAGATTTTTACCGCTGATATTTGCGGATGCTTCGGACAGAACAAGCCATGCCGCCTATCATCATGCTTGAGAGTAGCGTTGCAGATGCAACACTTCTCCCTTGTAATGATATTTCCTTTCATACACACCTCCCAGGTTCTGGGTTGAGTGTTATATGTCGGCATGGGGTATGTCAATTGTTATCTTTTTCCAAAATTGTCTTTAAATATTTATAGGTTACTTATTCAGGGGATTATGCATCCCGGCATGGTCTTCATAAGATTGAACACTGTGAAGGTAAATTAATGTTGTGCTCACATCCTGGTGGCCGGCAAGAAATTTTAGGTCAACCAGTTCCACTCCGGCCTTAGCCAGCATGGTAAACGCTGTGTGCCTTAAAGCATGGGCGCTGATAACCTTGTCTCCATGGTCAATACCGGCTTGGGCCACATATTTTTCAATCATGTACTCCACGGCCCGGGTGGTCAGTGCTTTTTTTGTCCAGACATCATCCCACCGGATGGCCAGGCCCTGGTTAAGCTGATACCGGAATCCGACAAAAAGCGGGGTGTCGGTTTCAAACCTGATTTGACAATGGCTCATCCAATCATCAAATGCTTCCAGGGCTTTCCCGTTTAAAATGATATCTGTGTCCGCCCGTCTGCCGATCCTTCCTTTTCGGTCCCGGATCCAAAGTTTTTGCTGGCCTTTTACCCGTTCTGTTTCAAGATCCTGGTATGTCAATTTGCAGACCTCATTCACCCGGAGCCCATAGGTCAGCATAAGCCGTAAAACGGCATAGTCCCGTTTGCCGATCAGGGTTCGCCGGTCCGGCTGGCTCATGAGTTTTTTGGCTTCTTTGTTGCTTAACACCGTGTAGTACCCCTTGTCCTTTTTAGGCGGTACCAGGGCCAGGCGCTTAAAGTCCAATGGGTTCTTGAACTTCCGGTTGCCTGCATCCATGAATTTTAAAAAACCGTTGATGGCAATAAACTTGTTCCAGACCGTGGATGACTTCTGTTTTTTTTCAATCAACAGGTGGTCCCGGTATTTAAGGAAATCATCCTGGACAAGGTCCTTGGGGTCCTTGGACATATAATCAAAAAACAATCTCACGGCCCCGGCATAAGTCCGTTTGGTCGAATCACAGACAAGGCTTTCGGTCCAATAGCCCACATGGTTGGCAAAGGCTTCAGACTCCACATATTTACCGCCCCGGAAATCCTGCATATCTCCATAGTTTTTCCCGATGGGTGAATGAAACGATTTCACTTTGGACTCAAGGAACTTGAAAAACTGGTTCAGGATGGAAAATTTACGCTTAACGGTTTGGGCCTTGGATGTTTTGCCCAGGTGGTCCCGGTACCGGATGAAATCTTTTTTCTTCAGGTGTTCAATGGCCCCGGTGTAGAAGTTGAAAAACTGCCGGATTTCAGACCGGTAAACCTTCTGGCTGGTTTTACCCTTGAATTTGTCCAGGTATTGTTTGAACAATTTTTCCCCCTGGGCGGTTTCAATATATGACACGGTCATTTTCCTTTCATGATTCCATTTTGTTAATTCGGATTTTCATTAATCCAATGTATGCCTTCCGGGCAGTCTCCCGGGTCAGTTCGTTCAGGTTACCGGCTTTAATGTATTTCTCCAGCCAGGCTTTGAAATGCGCCTTATCCCAGCCCAACGCCTGGACAGATTCCCGGATAAAAAGAATATGTCCCAGGGCAGGCAGATCCCGGGCATCTCCTTTGATTTGGCCTATTGTCCTTGGCCCCAGGGGCCGGTTCCATTTCGTGCATCCCTGGAGCCGGTCAATAATGAAAGAAGCTTCTTGTTTGGACAGAGAATGAAGTGAAGGGATCCCGGTTAAATCATGAATCATGGAATAAAGTTTTTCAGTGTCAAATTCCTGAGGTTGATTGCAACTGGCCATGATTTTCCATGCCTGGTTTTCCGTGATGGCTTCAAAAACAAATTTTTTATTCCCCGTGCTCATGATTTCCGCCTTGTTCCTTTCCCATCCGGGGCGGGGCTTCTTTTAAGAGTCCCCAAGTCCCCAAATAAGGATTTGTTATTTAATAACGATCTGTTACGCAAATTTTGTGAGTCCCCAAGCAAAAACAAGAGTCCCCAAGCAAAAGTCCAAAGTCCCCAAAGTCCCCAAGAGAGTCCCCAAACACCGGCCATGGAAATAAATAAAAAATACAATTAGATATGAAAAAATTTATAAAGATTTGGGGACTTAGGGACTTATTTCCAAAAAATGCCGCCCCAAAAATATTTAATCCTTTTATTCGGATAAGAATCATTCAAACCCCCTCCACATTTTTTACCAGCAGGTGTTTATGCTTCCCTGCATATTTTGTGTGCCGGATTCCAACTTGCCAGCCCGCACCTTCCAGGACCGGTTTGGAATTAGATAGCCTGGAGCCCAGGACGCCCGGCTTATGAAATGGATTTGGAATATTTTTTTGTTTGGATATGATGCTGAATGCCGTACAAAGCTCATTTGCTGAAGCAAGAATACTGACCTTTGACACCTTGTCCTGAATCGTTCTGGTCAGTTCCACAGACTGAATACCATAGGCTTCTGAAAATTCATCTTTTAACTGGCAGCATTCATCCAAGAGGATTTCCAGCCTGTAAAGAATGTCGTCTGTGTCCTGCTGGGTGGCCGCTGCCAGATCATGTTGTTCATTCAGCCAGTCATCCAGAATATCCATAGCCGGTTCCGGTCCGGTATGCTTTGAATGGGGAATGTATCTGACAACTTCCCGGCAAAGCAGGTACAAACAGGCGAAAAGTTCATTAAGGCGCTCTTTAGCGTGCCCCTGGCGCTCCGTGTTCAGGAACTTATTGATTTTGGCCCGCTCCTGGCTGAAGGTGGGAAGAATCTCAAACGCCACAATTTTGAAAAAAGAACTCAGGATCAGGTCCCGGTTCCTTTCAATCTCTGTCTTCAGCAGGGTTTCCCCGGGAAAATCCTTGTTCCGGAACTCCTTTTCAAAATGAATATCAATGGTCCTGGAGATCAGTTCCGATTCAGTGAAAGGTTCAATGGACGTGGTAATGATTTGGGCTTTATTCTCTTCATAAATATTCCCGGAACTGGTGTTGCTGTCCCGCTTCTGGTTGATGGCACCGGTGGCCCCCAGGAGAAGGAAGTTCAACACCTCTTTTGTCCGATCTGCTTTCTCAAGGTTGTCCGGGATAATGACCGGGCTTTTGGTGGCCTCGGACCTGTAGGAAGCCACAGATCCTTGAGACACACAGTCAGCACCCATGATCAAATAAGAAATGAGCCGGGCCGCAAAAGATTTTGCCGCGCCCTGGTCACCGGAGAATTTGGTAATGCCCCTGGCCGTGGTAACAAACTCCAGGAGAATGGTGTTCATAACCCTGGCCGCAATGAAATACTTGTTGGATTCGCTGCAGGCCAGATTATCCAGGAGGATTGATTTGAATCGGTCCATGGCTTCCTGGATATTTGCTTCCGGCAGATAATGAACCGGTTCCATTCTCGGTGTACTCTCCAGGAGAACATTATCTTCATTAGCTCCGTTCTGGATCAGGTCCACCTTGCCGGCCTGTATTCTGGCAATGGTGTTCATTTCGTTTCTCAGGTCATAGTATATGGTTCCTTTGACGGCGTCGGTGTGGATCCACCCCATGGTGGAAGTGTGCTTGCCTTTTATGTAGGCCTGAGCCCGGATTACCTCCAGAATGCTTTTGGTGCCGTTGTCTGCATAGTTAAGCCCGGCTGCCTGGTAGATCAGAGATTTGAAAGCAATATTGTTTCCGATTTCATAGATTTTGCCCTCATAAAACAGCCGGCATTCCTCACCGTTGACAAAGAAACCACCCAGGGTGTTGAAATAATCAAAGACCACCTCCCCGATTTCATTTCCGCAGTTGTTGATTTTTGCTCCCTGGAACATAGTTCTGACCAGGGGAAGCACTTCGGTCAAAGGCTTCAGGTATGGCCGAGCCTGGTCAAGCAACGACTGAAATTCTTTTTCCGGGTTTTCAGCCGCTTTCAGGTAGTCGTCAATATCATTGAAACGCGGATCAAATGATAAGTTTTTCAAACTCAGGCGGATCAGCTTAGGCAGTTCTTCCGGGATTGTGCCGGAATCATCCTCCTTTGCTTTTCTGACCACCCGCCCCCGGAGCCGTTCATTGATCTGATAAACCTTGTCCGGGTAGCAGTACCGCTTTAACGCTTCTGTGATTCGGTCCCGGTATTTATTCCCGGCAGGGTCATTGTCAAAGCATAGGAACAATTCTTTAGGTGGTCCTGAGATCACCCATTCCACCAGGTATTTGAGTTGATCCACTGAAATCTGCCCGATGACAGCAGCAACATAAGTGCAATGCCCTTTTCCGAAAACCGATAACAGGTCGTTTTCCCCTTCTACCAGGACCAACCGCTCCACCATGGCCAACCGGTTTCCCTTGAACGGCTTCATATTAAAGAATGGCGCTCCAGGAAGCCGGTGTTCATTGGGAAGCTGATAGGCAAGTTTTTTTCTGGGATCTTTAATGGAAAAATGGCAGACCTGGCCGGTCTTATTTGTATGGGGATAAACGAAAAGCCCGGGCAGAAAAAAATCCCTGTATCCTCTTTTTTTATCCGGTACTGCCAGGCCTGATCCCAGGATATCATCCATGGAAAAGTTCTGTTTCTGAAGTGCCGTCAAAAGGCCCCCGTCTGCGGCCCCAACCCGGAACTTTTTCAATGTTTGGTCACTATGGCCCCGGGTTTTCCTCTGATATCCAAGGCTCTGATTCGTCTTGAACAGAACCCCGGCATAATAGTTTGCGGCCGCTTCAAATATCAGCCGCCTTGGGGAGTTCGTTTCCCGTGAAGAATCGTGTTCAGGAGCCGGTTCATGAAGTTCATAATTATGAGCCCGGGCGAGCTCCTTTAACGCCTCATGTTCGGTACAGCCCTTTTCCCTGACCACAAAATCAATGATGCTGCCCCCGGTATTATCTCCGCATTGAAAGCAGTTCCAGGACCGGGTATCCGGATAGATCCTGAAACATTCGTGCCCCCCGCAAAAAGGGCATTGTGACAGGCTTATGGTTTTCCCAGTCTTCTTGAGCGTTCCCCCGGTCCGCTGTGTTATTTCATCTGCAATATCAACCAAATCCTTAATCGCTTGAAAATCGTTTTGCATCTTGTTTCCCGCCTCTCCTCATTCATGTTCAGTTGATTCCCTCAACCCCAGAAAAACAAAAGCCGGATAAAAGGAATTCTGGATAAGAATCCTTTTGCCCGGCTGGCTGGCTTTAAGCTTGCTTTTGCTTTTGCTTTAGCTGGCTTGCCTGTAACTTAAATTGTCTGAATCGTGCCTTTCTTGGTTATCCTGAGCTTTCGCCCGGTATGGATTTTACCGTTTTCCCCGTTGAGAAACAAAGGAATATCATGGGGCAGGCTTGCACCTAATGGCAGAACAATCCCCGCACAGCCAGCCGGACACTCTATGATTGCATTGTTGTTATCCTTCATCCTGGCAATGACCTCCGGCGAAAATCGTTTCCTTCTCCTGGTCTCTAACATGGTTCCTCCTTGGGTCTCGACGGTTGACAACCCATTGTAAAGAGTCTATTTTTGTAGTGGTTTTTCGCCAAACCACATTTTTTTAAAGGGCCGCTTTCTTCCCCGGTAAGCGGCCTTGCCTTTTCCGGGGAAGGGGTAATAAGATCAAGGACGAATTTAAAAGCACTAACACGGCCACTGTACCAATCATCCCTTTTGGCCAGGCCTGATTCATCCGCAATCTTTTCCTTCAAAATCCTCTTCAGATCCTTGGTGTTCATGGCTCTTCCTTTTTATCCGGCTTCCTTAATCGGCATATCCTGATATTGAGCAGATATAGAGATAGCTTGCCTATGGGCCAACAGCTCTGTTTTAAATTGTGAAGCCCTGGGGTATTCATCTCCAAAATTTTCAATTACAGCGTCAAGTTTCTTAATGGCCTGATCAATATCGTTTAAAGCGTCTGCTGGACTTTTATATGCTCCTTGTCTATGCCATTCACAGGTATTGGCCGCAGCCCGGATAATATGTTCCGGACTCCGGTCATATTTTTCCACCAAATCATCAACCATTTTTTCCTGCCGTTCAGTGATCATTTCAACGATTCCATTCAATCCGCCTCTATATTCTCCGGCGTCTTTAAAATCATCGCTGAAGCGTTCAAGGTTGGCATACTCCAGGAGCGCGCCAAATGCTTTTAATGACCAGTTGTGGTAATCCATTTCATCGCGAAAACTTGAAACTTGCTGGTATGTGAATAGTTCCGGTTTTAATGTTTCTGTACTCAATGTGCTTTCTCCTAATCTGTTTTCAAAACTGGTTTGATATTAAGGGTTTCCGGATCAATACTTTTTTCAAACCAATGGTAATGCAAGCCCTGGATAGACTTAATACGGGTCTTGAACAGCCATCCCGGAACCGGCGCATGGGATTTTTTGAATACTTTGACCAGGGCTGCAGCCATAGTAGTTGGTTCACGAAACGGATTATGAATATCCTGTTGATCCTGAAGCCAGTCAAAGGCCGTGATCAGATCCCGGGATCTGGCTATGAATTCAACTGTCCGGATCAGGCCGGTGCAATCCCGGTTAATTGTAAATTTAATCACCGGTGGTGCCGGCGCATCCCCAAGCAGGTGGGCAAGGTAAGCCGCCACCAGTTGATCCAACCGGAAAACAACCCCATCTTCCGGGGCTGTTGGTGCTTGTTCATAAGCCTCCAGGGCCTGGCGGGTCATGTCATGGAGAATGGGCCATTGTGACAGATCTTCCAGGTTGCCCTGGCCGTTATAAATCAACCAGGCCTCTTCCTGGGCTTGTTTCCTGGCTGCCCTGTGGGTTTTCAGGTTGGCCAGTTCTGCTTTCATGGCCTTGGACTGGCCGTTGGTGGTTCTGGCATGGCGGGTTTGGAAGTAGGTTGTCCCTAATGCACGTTGGACTCTCCAGGCAAGATCATCTGTCAAGGTTTTGGCAAGGAGCATGTATCCAATACTGGTCAAAAAGATTTTTGGATTGCGCTGTCCAGTGTCGAGACCGCCCGACGAATTATGTAGGGGCGGTATATTTTTATGCTCCTCATAAGGTACTCGGAAAAAATCCTCATTTTCAATGAATCGGTTCCTGTTTTGACGAAAATTTCGGCTTGCCGTTCCGTCCGGACGTTCATGAACCTGATCAATCATTTTGAAAGTGATAACCGGTCGATCCTTGTAAAGGACCATGGGCAATTCATGGCCTTCAATGTCGATGGTTCCCCCAGGGAAAGCCGGTGCCGGAACATGGGCTGCAGCTTGTGTGTTCATATGCTCACCTCCTTTCTTACGCTGGGGTTTTGGTCTGGTCGGTGGATTCTGTGGACCAAAGGGAATCAAAGTCTTTGCCTAAAACCAGCGCAATTATTTTTTTTACCTTTGGGGAATTGTGCCTGCCGTTTATAACTCCACTGATATGTTCCGGGGAGTATCCGGTGGCTTCGGCGATGTCTTTGATTTTAAGATCTTGATTAATTAATTCTTTTCTTACTGATTTGTAAACCATCTGTCCTCCTTTAGGTAGTTTATGGTCCCATATATGGGATTATTGTAAATAAATAGTCTTATATATGAGACTTGTCAAGATGTAATGTTCCATATATGATATTGCTCAAAATATTCGTAATATGTTCCTGCTTTAATCCTGAATAGGAGAGAGAAAGGGGTTGATATGTCCTCGTTAGGTGAAAGATTAAAAAAAACAATCAAGACATTACAATTAACTCGTGAAGAATTTGCCGTCTTGTGTGATGTGAGTAGATCGCAACTATATAGATACCTGAACGGAGAACAAGAGCCCGGTATGGCGTTTTTGAAGAATCTTCAACTTAGATTCCCAAAGATTGATGTAAATTGGCTGTTAACTGGAATTGAATCCGAATCAGATTCAGAGGCACTTGCCAATTGGAATGAAAAAGGATTTCCTGATTCTGAAATATGGACCTTCTTTCAAAATAAAGGATTGTCATTTGAGGCTTGTATAGCAGAAATGCTTATTTTTAAAGCCATGAGTGACGCAGATCATATATTGGAGGATATTGAACGAGAAAATTTATCTGCGTTCATTGCAAACAAGAAGGTGGGGAAAATACTGGAATCTGTAGTAGATCAAGTCCTTTTATTTAAGGAAATCAGCGCAGAAAGAGAATCGAATAAAGTGGACTATTTGAAACAGATAGTAAGGGAAGAAAAAATTAACGAGATTAATAAGAAACTGGCGCAAGAAAAGCTTAAGTCAAAGTAGTATTAACGGCAAACGCAGGGGCTGCAGATCCCTGCCGGTTCATCAGTGGCAAATGCCAAAGGCCGGGTTAGCCGCAAATAACCGCTTGCCGGGATCAGTATAGAAATTATGAAAAATAAACGCAATAAAATGCGGGCAGTTCCTGAAGATTGGAAAAACGCTGCGGGCCCAATGAAAAAATAAGATGGAAACATTTCTGATCATTTTATCATTATGCTTCGTGAGCCTTGTTTTCATCGGCTTCCTGATTGTTGTGGCTGGCTCCATCCATCAAGCCTTAACTTCCATATCAAAAGATGAACAACCAATGATTAAGGCGTTGCTTCTGGCCATCATCGCCCTGTTGTTGTTTGGTGGTGGGGGAGGGTGAGCCCAGGAATGAGTAAAACAGAATCCGATTGAAATACATGGCGCACTGCCCAAACTTTTTATATCCGCGCTTTATATAGTTTTCCAGATAAATAATTTG
>NZ_JBFXHE010000143.1:0-9884 GCF_050177295.1 Desulfobacter sp. | reverse complement strand
TTTGGCTATCTGGTTAACAAAGGGGTTTGAACTGGACAAAGGCAGCCTTGCATCCACCACCTCAAGCAGGGCATCCACTTTGGCAATGGAACTTTTAAGCTGATTTTTTGTCTCCAGCATATGGCCGGGAAACCACTGGATATTCATCTGTTTATTTTCTTGATTTCCTGTTGGTGAGTGATTGTTTTATCCGGCTGTATGGGCTCCTGCTCAACACTGTCTTTTTGGAAAAAATACAGATATGAAAAGAGCACCGCAATGATACTGGAACCGGTAAACCCGCTGACGGCCAAGGCAATGGTATATTCAATCCAGTTGTAATGATTGTAATACCCAAAGGCGCCACCGGCTGCCATGCTTAGAATAAATATAAAAGCGAAAATGAATTTCATAAGTACATTAAAGTTATGATGCTGCTGAATACTTCGCCAAAATGCGAATCAGCTCATTGTGCAACTTTTTGTTTGCCGCAGCAATGCCTTTTTGTGGGAATTGCTGTGCGCCTGTAAAATCGGTGATCACACCACCTGCTTCCTTTAGGATAACTGTCCCTGCTGCAATATCATAAATATTGAGATTCATTTCCCAGAATCCGTCCAGACTGCCCAGGGCTGTATAACAAAGATCCAAAGCCGCAGAACCGAAACGCCTGATGTCCCGAAGTTTCGGGACAATCTCTTTAAAAATTGGCAGGTTGTTGTTTTGCCAGCCTGCTCTCAGGCATGCAAAGCCCGTTGCCATGACCGCTTTGTCAAGTTCCCCTGTTCCAGAGACATGGATGGGTGTGCCATCCATAAATGCACCCTTTCCTTTTTCAGCATAAAATAGTTGACCCAGGGCAGGGGCATAAACCACGCCGAGCACCATTTCCCCTTCTTTTTCAAGGGCAATGCTGATGCTGTAAAAAGGCAGCCGGTGGACAAAAGAGGTGGTGCCGTCTATGGGGTCAATGATCCACCTGAATCCGCTTTTTGTCTGGATAGCCCCGTACTCTTCTCCGAGCATGCCATGGTCAGGATACCGGGCAAGGATTGCCTTGGCCAGAAACGCTTCAACTTTTTTGTCTATTTCTGTGACAATATCTTTTGCTGATTTGAATTCAAGATCATGGGTGGTTAAGTGCTTTTGACCTTCAAGACAGATCATGCCAGCTTCAAGGGCCAGGTTTTTTATAAAAGAAATCAAAATATCAACCGTGTTTTAACTTGTTTCTCCAAAGATCATTAAAATTTAGGATGCCTGAAATTTTAATCAGCTATTATTGCATATTACATGGCATTTGAAAATACCCGGCACATCCATTGGAAAAACATAACCCCACTGTTTTTAAGTTACAGGAGTACCATGCTAAGATACGATTTTTCCAGTCTTGATTTTTAAAGTACGAAATGCAATGATTACCCGCAAATTTTTCTGACCGGTTTCACAGACCCGGGAAGATAAAGCGTTAACCACCAAACAACAGCGCGGATATCATGAAGCAATTCCTTATTTCCACAGTATTTATGGTCATTTTTTCAGCACATTTAACACTGGCCGCAGAAGAAAAACCGGGGCCACCCATTGTACATCCCCACATTCCCACCCTGGTGGAAGCTGTTCGCTTTTCCGGTGATATCAGCCTTTGCGGGGAGAAAATACCTTACACAGACCCCGAGGTCAGGGAGCGGCTTGAAAAAGAGATGCTGCTGGCCGTATGGAACCAGCCCCAGGTGATGCTGTGGCTCAAACGGGCCCACCGGTGGTTTCCGTACATCGAAAGCGTTTTAAAGCAGGAAAAACTCCACCTGGATTTGAAATACCTGCCTATTGTGGAAAGTGCGCTTCTGTCCCATGGAGAATCCCATAAAGATGCTGTCGGGTACTGGCAGTTCATCAAAAGCACAGGTCAAAGATACGGGTTGCGCATTGATCCAAAAGTTGACGAGCGCCGGGAGATGTTTGGCGCCACCCGGGCGGCCTGCCGCTATCTTAAAGATCTTTATTCACAGTTTGGCTCATATCTGCTGGCCATGTCCGCATATAATATGGGGGAATCTGGTCTGAGTACGGCCATGGCACTCCAGGAAACCCGGGATTTCTTCTCCCTTTACCTGTCTCAGGAAACCCAGCGGTATATCCTGAAAATGGTTGCCGTCAAGCTGATTATGTCTTCTCCGGAAAAGTATGGTTTTTATTTAGAGCCCCAGGATCTTTATCCGGTATTTACGTTTTCTGAAATTACGCTTTCTCCGGAAAATGATGTGCCTTTATCCATGATTGCCAAGGCCTGTGGTGTCTCATTCAAGACCATCAAGGATTATAACCCCCAGTTGCGTGGATATTTTTTGGAGAAAGGCACCTCTACACTTTTTGTGCCCGAGGGAAAGAATACGGATTTTCAGAAAAATTTTGCCATCCTTTACAAGAGCCTGACCAAAACGACGCCACCTTCAAAGGTCCATGTGGTGAAATCCGGGGAAGGCCTTTCCGCCATTGCAAGAAAATACAATATGTCTGTGTCCGCACTTTTGGCCCTTAATAAGATGTCAAAGAAAGATGTGATTCATCCCGGGGATAAATTGCGTGTGCAATGATGCTGTTGTAAAAACGCGCTTGCCACGCAGAATGCGGAAAATTTGAACAGAAATTCAATCAGTTCCGGTATGGAGATGGGCTGGTTGAATCCGCCGAGATGGGGGCCGGTAAAAAGGAGGATATCTTCTTCCCCCTTGGCCGGTATCAAGGTAACGCCTCGGTTGATCAGGAATCTTTCAAACCGGGTATCGTCCATATCTAACTGGTCCTGGACCCTTAACCTTTCCTCCATATGTTCATCACGCCCCATTTTTTCGATGAGCTGTTCAATAAGTGCAGGTATATTAAACGGGGACGGATCAAATGTATCGGCCCCGGTCAGGCCTTTGAAATAGTGTTCACAGACGCCTGTTAAAAGTGTCTCAAACCGATCCTGGCAAAAAAGATCCCGGGTATCCACATGGGGACGCGTGTTGTCTGTTCCCCTTCTGTGCGGGGCTTTGTTTCTGAAGCAGGCGCCTGCCACCAGAATGAAACTGAGCAGGTATTCACCGGTATAATGTTCAAGATCCAACGGTTTTATCCGGCAGGCCATATGCTCAAAATCCCGCAAACCCGATGCTGCAAAATTGGGGAATCGGCTGGAGTCCAGCCACTGATCGAGACGCCCGGCATGTTCCCACAAATATCTGCCATTGTCGTTTCTTCGGCCCTGCTGAACCCGGTTATGGAACAAGGGGATCAACGCAGTATGGAAAAGCCCCTTGGATGACAGTCTGCCCAAGACAAGCGCTGATTTGAAAAACGATGATTTAATTTGTTGCCAAGCCATATTTTCCAAATTGGGGTATTCATAATAACCCGGGCAGGGGATAAAGACGATGCAGGCAGGCCCGTATATTGTGTCGGGACCACCCCCGGGCAGTTCATCCGTGATGTTAAATAGATATCTGTCCCGGATGCGGACCGGTTTGGGAACAAGGTTTTCAGATTCTAAAGGATGCTTGGAAAACCAGTCCATCCAGACCGCTTCCCGGTGAAGTTCATTGATATTGTCCTGTGTTGTGGCAAATTTGATTACGCCCAGGATTTTTGTTCCTGCCCGGGAAATAAGGCTTCTGCCCTTCCAGGTCCATTGCGTATCGGCCGGCCATACCATTCCTGGGGCTGTAAATTTTTCAGCAAGGCTTGAAAGATCAGTGTCCAAAGGCATGATATTGTCGGGGAAAGATGGAATATCCGGTGCAGGGGTATTGTCTGCCAGCCGGCCAAGTGCCTTGCCCAGGGCACGAAGCCGCTTTCCTGAACTTTTCATCAGAAGCGACACAAGCCGTGGCACAATGGTTCGGGTAATTTCGTTCTCCATTGCTTTGCCCATGTCCGCCAGGGTGCAGGCTGCCTCATGATATAAAAAAAAGGCTTGTTTGGCCGTGTCAAACTTGGTGTTTTCAAATACAGAGAACAGTGCATCCAGCGTCTGCCGGGTAATTGTGAACGGATAATCAGCAGCATGCTGGCCAATATATTTGATCCCCATGTACGCCGCAGAAAAGTCCAGGCAATGATTGATAAGAAGGTGTTCTTCCCGGATCCGCGCGCTGGAGGGTGGGACGTGGCTCATCTGTTATTGGGAAAGGTCCTGCTCTGAAATGCCGTGTGTGCCCGGCACCTTTTGGGCCGGCAGAGCCGGTGTTTGTGTTTCCCGGGTGGACATTGGAGAGGCGGGAGGGGATGGCTGTGGTTTTACAGTTGATTGGACCTGGGGTGCCGATACTGTCTTCACTGCCGGTTTAGTGCTGGCAAGCTTGGCAGCAGAAGCTGTTTCCGCTGCCTTTTTTGCTGTTGAATTTGCTGCGTCTGCTCGTCTTTTAATGTCAGCAATCTGCTTTTCAAGATCCTGTCTGAGAAGACTTAAGTTGTTGTTCAATTTATTGTCTATGGCTGCGGCTGTCTCTTTTTTAAATTCATCCAGTTTTTTGCCCAGCAGGCTTGTGTCTTTGACCAGTTGTGCAATTCTTTCTTCATAGGCGGACAATTCAAGCAGCCTTGCGTCAAACTCCTCCTTAAACAGGTGGAACTCTTTTTTGATCTGTGCTGAAACTGTCTTAAAATCCGAACTGTTTTTATCAATAACAGATAGAAGCCCCTGGTTAATACGTTCCATGGCTGCCAGGGTGGACTTATCCTGGTCTGCATTGGTTTTAATCCGTTTATCCAGCTTGGCAAGGGCCGCTTCCATGGCTTTAAGATCAACCTTGGCTGCTGATATTTTTGCGGTCTGGCTTTCAAGGGCCTGGCGTTTGGTTTCAAGGGCTGTCAGCTTTTCATCCAGCTCGTGGGTGGCTTTGGCAATGCGTACATCAACCGCATTGAGCTTTATTTCAAGATTCTGTGATACCTGTGCCATCTGGTTTGCCTGGGTATGGTCCACATCCACCACCTTTTCGGCGATATCCATATAGACGAAGACCAAAATGGCAATGATGATGCAGGGGAGGATCACGGAGATGATGGTCACGCGCTGGGATAATTTTTCTATTTTAAGGGTGTTGGCTTCCTGCTGGAAAATTGTTCCCCCAATATCCGGCTCATTATCCGCAAATGCCCGATCATCCTCCGGGTGCAGGTAATCCCCCAGTCGGTTTTCATTCATATCTTGTTTCTTGTTTTCAGTTTCTTGGCATGAACGCTTAGGTTAATGACCTTGGGTTATTCCCATTCAATGGTGCCGGGCGGTTTTGAGGTGATGTCAAAGACCACACGGTTGACCTTGTCCACTTCATTGATAATGCGGTTGGAAATTTTTCCCAGTAGATCATGGGGGAGTTTGGCCCAGTCCGCTGTCATGGCGTCATTGGAGGTGACGGCACGGATGGCTACACAATTGGCAAAGGTACGTTTGTCTCCCATGACACCGACACTTTTCACCGGCAAAAGTACGGCAAAGGACTGCCACAGTTTCCGGTAAAGGCCGGCCTGTCTGATTTCCTGGATAAGGATATCATCGGCCTTTCGAAGAACATCCAGGCGCTCTTTGGTAATGTCCCCCAGGATGCGGATGGCAAGTCCGGGGCCAGGAAAGGGCTGGCGCCAGACAAGATCCTCGTTGATACCAAGTTCAAGGCCAAGTTTTCTGACCTCATCCTTGAACAGAAGCTGCAACGGTTCAATGAGCTTCAGGTTCATCTCTTCGGGCAGCCCGCCCACATTGTGGTGGGATTTAATGACCGAAGTGGGACCGCCAAAAGCGGATTTGGATTCAATAATATCCGGATACAAGGTGCCCTGGCCAAGGAATTGGGCATCTTCAACCTTTTTGGCTTCGGCGTCAAAAACATCAATGAAAATTTTACCGATGATTTTTCTTTTCTTTTCAGGGTCTGTAACCCCGGCCAGTGCGGTTAGAAATTTTTCTTGCGCATCCACAAACTTGATGTTCATGTCCAGATTGGCCCGAAGGCTGACCTCAAGCTGCTCTTTTTCGTTCAGGCGCAGCAGCCCGTTGTCCACAAAAATGCAGTGCAGGTTTTTCCCCACGGCTTTATGGATCAGGGTGGCTGCAACCGAAGAATCCACCCCGCCGGAAAGTCCCATGATCACCTTTTTGTCGCCGACCACATCCTTGATCTGGGCAATGGCGCCCTCACTGAAGGATTTCATGGTCCAGTTCTGCTCGCATCCGCATACATCAAAAAGAAAATGCCGGATCATGGCAGTCCCGTTAATGGAGTGCTCCACTTCCGGGTGAAACTGCAGGCCAAACAGTTTTCTGCTGTAATCGGCAATGGCGGCAATGGGGGTGTTATCGGTCTGGGCGGTAATCTCAAATCCCCGGGGCAGGAGTTTTGCAGAATCGCCATGGCTCATCCAGCACTGGAAGCTGTTATCCATCTCTTTGAACAGCGGATTGCCCGGATTGATCCGCAGTTCGGCAAAGCCATACTCTTTTTTCCCGGCCTGTTCGATGGTGCCCCCAAGGGTATGCACCATGTAGTGCATGCCGTAGCAGATGCCAAGGATGGGTACGCCCAAGTCAAAAATACCGGCGTCGATGGTCGGGCTGTTCTCTTCATAAATGGATGAAGGCCCGCCGGAAAGGATGATGCCTGTGGGGGCAAGGGCCTTTAATTTCCCAAGGGAGATATCTGCCGGTTCCACCTGGCAGTATACATTATTTTCCCTGACACGCCGGGCAATCAACTGGTTAAACTGGGATCCGAAGTCAATAACGATGATCATGGGTATTTCCTGCAATGATTAGATTTAAATCAGCAAAGTTTCCTATAAACATGGGAAAATTGCAAGTTGTTTTTGGTCTGAACTTGCCAAGAATGGCGGATTATGTTTTATTGGGTCCACTTTCATTATTTTTAATTTTAAGGAGATTGGATGTATTTAGCCAGTGATTTGAAAAAAGGACTTAAACTGGATATTGACGGTGATCCCCATGTGATTGTCGGTTTTGAGTTTAAAAAGCCGGGCAAGGGGCAGTCCCTGTATAAATGTAAACTTAAGAACATGATCACAGGTTCCCAGTTTGAACGTACCTACCGTTCAGGCGACAAATTTGAAAAGGCTGATCTGGAAGAGACGGATATGGAATACCTCTATTCAGACCGGGAGGGCTGGTGGTTTATGAATTCCACCAATTACGAGCAGATCATGATGACCAAGGAACAGATCGGAGAGAACGTGGACCTGCTCAAGGAAAACACCGTGTGCACTGTGCTGCTGCATAACCAGAATCCCATTGGTGTCACACTTCCCAACTTTGTGGTCCTGCGGGTCACTGCCACCGAACCCTGGGCCAAGGGAGATACTGCCACGGGTGACACCAAGCCCGCCACGGTTGAATCCGGATTTGAAGTCCAGGTGCCTCCTTTTGTGGATGAGGGACAGCTGATCAAGATTGATACCCGGACCCGGGAATACGTTGAGCGTGCCAGCGAATAGTTCCCAAAGGCAAGGGGTAGGATTTTTATACTATTTGGGTTGGAAACCGGCCAGGGAAGAAGCCTTCCTGGCCAGGCATTCCATTTTATGTGTGCGCTCTATTTCTTAACAGTAATCGGAGAATCCTGCACACCCGCATAAAAAACGATGATTTCTGCAAACTCATTGCCTTCATTTATCCCGTAGTGCCATTTATTCACCACTTCGATAATTGAATCTCCAGCGTTAAGCTGTAATTTTTCGTTCTCTTCGGTCACAACAGTCAGTGTGCCTTTTAACAATACGCCTGCATTTATTACAGGATGTTTATGAAGCGGCAATTTTGTTTTTGGAGGAATTTTTATTTTAAGAATTGTGATCTCCGGCTTGCCTTTTGCGTATTCAGGAAGGTCCGTCCCGTCCCAGCTCATACTGGTTTTTGCCAATATATCCGTTTTGACTGCATTTTCTTCGTGCGCCCATCCCAGTCCTGTTAAAAAGAATATTAAACAAATGCTGTAGAAAATTTTTTTCATGGTTTTTTGTCCATAATTTAAATAGCAATATTAAAAATCAATTTGATTGGAGATTAAACATCTCCGCCCGAAAAATTCAACTGTAAAGTGAATGTTCCATTAAATCGGGCACTGGTTCAGTTAAATATGTAATTTTAACTTTCTGATATAAAGGCAAATAACATTTTCAACCTGGGCGGGTGAAAATCAGAACATCTTTCCCCGGAATTTTTCCGGGTCAATGGCATACCGCTTCATGATCTGCTGAAGGGCCTGGCGGTCCATGGCGCAGCGTTTGGCCGCCTGGGTGATATTGCCCTGGGTCATGGAGAGCATGGCCCCGATATAGTTATGGTTGAACTGGGTCAGGATGTTTTCCTTGGCCTCTTTATAGGTGAGCTGTTCCATTTCCCGGCCAAAGTCCATGCAGACGCATTCGGCAGCCCCCTTTTTTTTTATGGGAATATCAGCCAGGCCAATGGTGTCTGTGCCGGCATAGAGAATGCCCTGGACAAGCACGTTTTCAAGCTCTCTGACATTGCCCTGCCAGGGGTGTTTCATGAGCAGGTCCACCACGTTTTCAGACAATAGTTTGGCCGGCTTGTTCAATTTCTCACAATGCTTGGCCAGGAGATGATCGCACAGAAGCGGGATATCCGTAACCCGGTCCCTCAGGGGCGGCAGTTCAATGGTGATCACCGAAAGCCGGTAGAAAAAATCTTCCCTGAACTCCTTGTTCCGGATTTTCTGCTGCAGATCCTGGTTGGTGGAGGCGATGATCCTGACATCCACATGGTCCACCCGGGTATCGCCCAGCGGCTTAACCTCTTTTTCCTGGATCACCCGTAACAGTTTGGTCTGGATGGTGGGGCCCACATCCCCGATTTCATCCAGGAAAATGGTGCCCTGGTCAGCTTCCTGGAAAAGTCCTGATTTGTCCCGGTAGGCATTGGTGAACGCCCCTTTTTTATACCCGAACAATTCACTTTCAAGGATATGCTCGGGGATGGTAGGGCAGTTGACCGGTATGTACGGCTTGTTTTTTCTGGGGCTCAGGGCATGAATGGATCTTGCGGTCAGGTCCTTGCCCGTGCCGGATTCGCCGGTGATCAGCACAGTGACATCAGAGTCTGCAACCAGCGCTATTTTTTCAAACACCTTCTGCATGGCAGGGCTTTGCCCGATCAAGGGCAAGGATTCGGTCTGGCAGGCCTTCTGGAGCCGGCGGTTTTCGGAAATAAGCCGGCTGCGTTCCAGGGCTTTGCGGATTTTAAAGATGATTTCATCCTGCTCAAAGGGCTTGGCAATGAAATCGTAGGCCCCTTTTTTAATTGCTGCCACAGCAGATTCAATATTACCGTAAGCGGTGAGCATGACCACGGTGAGATCCGGATATTTTTGTTTCAATTGTTCCAGAAGATCAAACCCATCCATCCCGGGCATGCGGATGTCACTGATCACAAGGTCAAAGGCTGTGCCGGACAGCCCAAGGATATTCAGGGCCATTTCACCGGAGAACGCCATGGCCACCCGGCAGTTCAGCTCCGGTTCAAGGGTGCGCTGGAGAAGGCGGGTCATGTCCTTTTCATCATCCACCACAAGAATATTGGGCCTCATCTTCTGCTCCTCATTGTTGCTGGGGGTGAAAGGGCAGCCGGATGGTAAATTCCGCCCCCTGGCTTTGCCGGTTTGCAGCCATGATCTCCCCCTGGTGCCGGCGGATAATGCCGTATCCCACGGAAAGGCCAAGCCCTGTGCCCCGGCCCACGGGTTTGGTGGTAAAAAAAGGATCAAAGATCCGGGACATATGTTGCTTTGGGATACCGGCACCGTTGTCCCTGACAAGGATCAGCACATGTGAATCTTCCTTCCGGGTGACAAGTTCTATGACGCCCTGGGGGGTATCATTGATGGCGTGAC
>NZ_JBFXHE010000142.1:0-9890 GCF_050177295.1 Desulfobacter sp. | reverse complement strand
TCTTCAGGTCTTTTTTGAACCTGTTTGTAGGTCGAATCGGTAACATTAGTTGATAATATCATCAAACATATCTGTTACAGTGTTGTATTTTTTCCCAACCCCTTTTCTGGCTTCATCCATGGCCTGTATGCTATCCTCATTAAAAATACGTAAATCAAATGGCAGGCCTTTATGGGTTATAATCTGTCTATAAAAAAGTTCATGAGCTGCGGATATTGACAGTCCTAATCCTTTAATGATGCGCTCAGCCTCTGCTTTAATTTCGGGTGTTATCCGTGTATGCGTCATTGCGGTTTTAGCCATAGCTTAATCTCCTAAGTGTATACCAAAATGGTATACAGCATAACTCTATTTGTCAATCAATCACTGTTGTTTCTTTGTGTATCTTTTGATTGGCATCTCTGTGGATCGGCAAGAGAGAAGGTGCAATCAGGCAAATTTCCGGTACCACAGATTAAACATCATTACAATCCAAAGCTCCGTGGACCAGTTCCGGACCCCTCTTTGATGTTCTTTCCATATCCGGGTTAAATGTGGAACTGATCAACGACAACCAGTCCATCAAGAAGAATATTGGTAGACGGCCGAAGAATATTGGTAGACGGCCGGGTCTAACCCCTGCCGGTATTTCCATATTTCCAAAAAACGGTCATTGTTTTCAAAAGACAGCAGATTGCTCCTCACGTTATTTCTTCTTTCTTACACGCCGGATCATTACAATTAAAAAAGCAGATCCCAAAATTCCACCTATTATCACTGTCTGCATAGGAAAACGGCCGGAACTTTGGGACCGCTCAATCCATTTTACTTCGGAAAGATTGATATTTTCAAAATCAGCACCATTGTCCCATGGGGTGTATGCACCGGGTCCGACGTCCTTCAACTTATCTGACTTTGACCCGATTCTCATTTCAGCCGTTCCAAAATCAAGTAAGTCGGGATATACATCATATATGCCGTCAATTTCCATGGTAGGCAGATCAGGTTTTTTATCTGATTGAAATCGATACCAGGCATTTCCTGAAAAAGAAAAGGTTTCCGGCAGGGTATTTGGCCCGATGTTAAAAAAAGTCTTGATGCGTTCATCGGTAACCACCATGTTTGCCTCAAAAAAACCTTTCCGGCATAAGATAAATTGACTATCCTTTGTTTCTTGCAGAATACGGCCGACATATTTTTCCGGGAGGTAAAAAATATTATGATGCACATGGGAATTCCGGCTGCTCACCCATGCGATGTGCGCTTCTCCGCCAATGAACTTGTTTCCTGCGACAATTATATTCTCCGCCTCGTAATTTGCATTTTGTGGTCTAAAATAAGGCTTTCCTGTACTTCCGCCTATACTGATGGTTCGCTCCCCACAATTTATAAATGCATTATTCTCAACCAGAACACGGTTGGAGCCTCCTTTAATCTGTATGGCGTTTTTGGTACGATATCCAGGCACTCCTTCAAATGTGCAGCCCTGTACGACTCCGTTATGACAGCCTACAAAGTCAATGCCTGAGCCGCCCCATCCCTGCATTCTGCAATTTTTAACAACAAAGTGATCTACGCCTGACATTTTGATGGCATCGACATTACCTTTTTTCCCTATCTCACTTATTTGGACATTTTCCAGAATGATATGATGAGACGGTTGCCCATGATCACCCCCGTCGTCAATATTGATTCCATTGCCGGATCGTTTTTCAATCCTGATATTTTTTATCTTTACATATCCTATCCGGCTCATTTTCACAGCTTCGCCTCGGCCTTGAAACACGGGAGGAAACTCAGGATCGTTTCCGGCAATCACAATGGGCCGCTCTTTTGTCCCGAGGGTGTTCCCAAGCCCGAAACCACCATTATAAATTCCCTGGGTAATCAAAATCCGGTCACCGGGCTTTGCTTTAGAAAGGGCAGATCTGAGAGACTTTAAATCGGACACCTGGATGATTTGAGCCCCGCTTTTAGAATTTTGAGTACTGCCGTCAGATTCATTAGCAGACACAATCGAAACCGCCCCTAAGAATAAAAGAAAAATCATCCTTCCCCAGAAAAAGAAAGCTTTCATAGGATCTCCTTGGTTTACGATACCAGTTTTTTATAGATCTTGATAAAATGCCTGGGCCGAATTTTTTTCAAACCCTGCCAGCTCAAATGGGAAAGCACTGGCTTAATCCTGTTCACCCGGAATGCTTCACGGCCATATGCTTTCTGTGTCACCCCCGAAGCCAGAAGCCGATTGACTTTATCAATACATTTTTCTCCCCAACCGGTTTTATCAATCTCAATATAAACACCGTCATCATACACGGGAATCTGTTCCACACCGAGTAAGCTGTCCTTGCTGAACTCACACATAAATATACAGCCAACCCGCTCAAATTTGTTCCAGTTCAAATAGTCCCCGCTGTCCCAGTAAACATGGCTGGACATAAAATTTCCTAAAGAGTACACCACCGGCACATTTTCGACCATCTCCATACCCTGAACCACATGGGGATGATGTCCAAGTACCAATGATGCGCCTGCATCGGCAAAAGCCCTGGCCTGATCCATTTGGCTCGGGGAAGGAATCAGGAATCGCTCCATGCCCCAATGGGGAGAAACAATGACATGATCTACCGTCTGTTTCAATTCCTTTATCCGGCTGCACACCCAGTCTGTTTCAAGGGGGGCCACGCCGCTGTCTTTTTCTCCTGCAAACCGGTATATACCGCTGGACTGGTCTACAACGCCCAAAATGGCCAGTCGTATTCCTTGAATATCGTACCGAACCGGTTCCATTGCCTCCTGAATATTCAATCCTGCCCCGCAGCAGCGGATGCCGATATCGGACAGCATTTCCTTTAAACGTATAAAACCATGATCATAATAGTCAAAGGCATGATTGTTTCCCAGGGAGACACAGTCAATTCCGTATTGTCCAAGAGAGAGAATCTGGGTTTCCGTTGTCAGCAACCGGGGTTCTGTGGGAACCTTTTCATCCCCTTCAAGGGTACATTCCAGATTAGCAAAAACCAAGTCACGTGATTTAAAAAGAGATTTAATTTCATCAGATAAAGCCTCAAGCCCCCGGCCGGGCCGGTCACTGGACCGGGCCGTCAACAGAAGATCCCCGACAGCGGCAAATTGTATTGTTTTATTTTCCATCTATCCTCGCATCTCAACACTCCCCGGACAAAGTCCGGTCACAGCGCCCAGACATCCTCCTGCTGCAAAGCAATATATATCTGTAATAGAGGGATGTCGCGATGCCAAAAAAAGCTGGCCGCCTTCCTGAAGTATGCCAAGAAAAGCACAAAAAAAAGCTGCCGCCAACACACCGTAGCCGTCCCGCTTAAACCACCCCAATCGTATCTTTAACAGATATACCAGCATGGCCGTCAAAAATATACTCTGAACAAACAACCTGGCATGGTTCAGGCTTGCCCCCATAGCGTAGTCGTACAAGGGAAGGAGCTTTAAAACAGACGGCAGCCTTGCCGGTATCAGTTCCATGCGCCAGTTAAAATCAAAAGGAAACCACGCAAGATAAAAAATATATAACAGTATCAAGGCAATTCCCCAATTTAATTTCTCAATATTTTTTCGTTTTCCGGGTAAAAGTCCTATGCCCAACCCACCAATACATCCCAGCCATCCTGAAACCACATTGGCGGTATTAAAGAAGCGGGACACAATAAACAGCTTCCCCACTTCAAGCGATAAACAAAACAGACCTACAACAAAAACCGCCTGTGCCAACCTTAAAAATCGAAATTTATTTTCCAGGCAAGAACTGAAAAGCAGGGTCAAACACGCATAAAATAACCCGACTTTAAGCACCCACCAGTGCCAGGGATGAACTGCAAATCCAAAATCCAAAGAAAAAAGAGACTTTTTAAAATTTCGGCCCACCTGTTTCAGCAGAATCGTGGGTATAAACGGTGACAGTGCGTCTGCTGCCGTCAATCCGGCAAGCATCAGAGCGGCAATGACCACAGGTTTTTTCTGCCAACTGCGTTTCAACCAGTCAATGCCTGAAATCCACACCGTTTTTCCTGCAGCCAGTCCCAAACAACTTCCCGCTGTCCCACTAATGGTATTCAATAGCCAGTCAGAACCGCTCGCTACCCTTGAAACTGTAAATATCTGGAGCATTTCGACAAAGAAACTTATTAGAGAACAGATAATACCCGACACTGTCAGAGAAAAAATTGAATTAAAATTTGATAATCTGAGGCGAACCGTTATTATCCATCCCAAAGGCGCATATAATACCAGATTACTGAGCACATCAGAGCCGCTGATCCTGGCACCCGGATTGAAAGGCCAATGATTCCAGAAAAATTTATACTGACTACCCCAGCCATGTCCAAACGAAAAATCAAAAGGCATAAGGCTGGCATAAATCAGCAGGATGGCATATCCGGTACCAAGCCCGAACAGCAAATTTCTATGAATTTTACAGCTATTTTGAACCAAACGTCCCATAAAAGTATTTACCGGAACAAATACAAAATAAATATTTTACAAGCATATAAAAATTTTCTAATACTTATCAAGGAAATCCACGAATAAACTTAAACTACGACCATTAATGAGTCATAGGAATAAAAAATGAAATTCATCATAGCTGTTGACTGCGAAGGTCCGGCCTGCGTTGTCGGCAGCCCCGGCAAAGCCCTTAGCGTTTCCCGGGATTACACGTTTGCCTGCCGGGAAGCTACCCTTGAAGTCAATGCAGCCGCCCGGGGGTTATTTGATTCCGGCGCAGAAGATGTTTGGGTCTGGGACAGTCACGGCCAGGGCCTCAATCTTTGTATTGATCAGCTTGACAAAAGGTGCAGGCTTCTTTTGGGAAAGGGATTTACCCGCCGGTTTCCCGGGCTGGACAATCGGTTTTCAGGGGTTGTAATGATTGGCTATCATGCCATGGAAGGGACAAAAAATGCCGTACTGGCACATACATACAGCTCAGACGCCTATAAAAGTATCCGAGCCAATGGCCGTACTGTCGGGGAGATTGCACTGGATGGTGCTGTGGCGGGAGAGTTTGATGTACCACTTATCTTTGTTTCCAGCGACGATAAAGGATGCCGGGAGGCCTTAACCCTCATGCCGTGGATAGAAACAGTCATCACCAAACAGGGGATGGGAAGAAACTGCGCCCTGAGCAAACACCCCCATATGGTTCAGGAAGAAATCTATTCAGGTCTCTGCCGGGCAGTAAAAGATATACAGCAGATGAAACCACTGAAATTTCAGCCGCCGGTTCGCCTGGAAATTGACTTTAAAGCCGTTTTCCAGACTATTAAAGCACTGGTATACAGGCGCCGGGGATGGCGGCCCATCGGCCCTAAGACAATAGCCAAAGAACTTGACAGCATGCTGGAATGGAATTGTTAGGAAAAAGATCTTTCTTTATAAAGCTGTTCAGCTACTTTACTGATGACCGGCCGGTATTTTCCAGAAGGCGCCGGTTCAATATCGTCGACTATTTCCACAAGAATTTTGTCGTCACTGTTTAAGCGGGTTCGGGCCAGTTCCCTGACCTGGTCTTTACCGTCTTCAGGGAATTTGGTGTCCACAGCAAGCAGGATTCGAATCTCACCAAGTTCTTCCTGAATGACCTGGAACTTAACGATGCCTTTTACCATTCTGGCGATATAGATAAAAGAATAGCCGACCACCCATTTTCCCGTTTTAGTCACAATAAATTCCACGGCCCTGCCGCCGCTGATTTCAATTGAGGACAATTTTCTGCCGCAGGCGCACTCTTTTTGTGAAAGGGTAACAATATCACCTGTCCTGTAGCGGATTACAGGAAACGCCTTGCCTACGATATTCGTGACTACCAGTTCCCCATGCCCGTCAGTGGGTTCAAGAGTTTCAGGATCAATGGTTTCAAGAATCACCTGCTCATCCATGCAGTGCATGGTTCCCTGTTCGCATTCATGTCCGATGAGTCCGCCTTCCCGCAATCCGTAAGAGTCGAACACCGGCACGCCGAATGCCTGGCTGATCAAATCGCGATCCACATCCGAAAGCATCTCAGATGTGGTAATAATTACATGGAGGCCACGATCTTTCAAACCATCAAGATTAATCCCCATGTTCCGGCACATGGAAATCGTCAACACAAAAGTAGAAGGATAGCCAAACAGGCATTTGGGCTTCCATGCCATCCAGTGGGAGACATACTGCCGGACCCGGTCCTTATTCAGTTCAAAACCGTTGGACAGCCCGTCATTGACAAGAAAATCTCTGAACCGTTTGATTTTGTCCTGTTTGCTCAGTTCCACCGGGGATCCCCAGTAATACATCTCTTTTTCTCCCCTGCGGACGCCAACCCATTCATGGCCCCGCATTCGAGCTGCGTTGATATGGGCTTCCCGGCTGGAAGACGTATAGAATTCCAGAGCCTCATTCGTAGATCCGCTGGTCCGCACCAACTGCACCCGTTTTCCCTCTTCCCTCCAGACCATCTGCTCACGCTTTTCACGCAGCGTATTTTTTTCCAGTAAAGGGAATTGCTGCAGATCTTTTAAGGTCCGTATATCGCCGGGCTTGATCTGCATCGAATCCATGAGTTTTTTCCAATAGGGTGTCCGGATATATGCCGTATGAATCAACTCATTTAATCGATCCTGTCTTAATTTTTCAAGCCGGTCCCTTGACCACCACTGGCTCTGATTCAATTCATTAAGGATCTGAAAACTGGGGCGTCCCAGTAAAAGCTCCTGAAAACGAAATATATTTCTGGCAATAACGGGTATCATTATTTAAAGTCTTTCATCCACATCCGCAGATTACGCAGATTTCCGCAGATTATTAAAAAGCGTTTTTTAACCGAAAATTTATCTGCGTAATCTGCGGATGTGGATACTAAAAATTATAAATCATCACCTTCTAAAGGCTTACGATCTGCGACTTTCCGTAAAATTGTTTCCATATCCTTTAAATCTGCTCTTTCAGCTCTCTTTTTCAAATATTCTTCTGTCATTATTGCGGATATTTTTTCAGTTATTGCTGAGGAAATGAGTTGATTAATTGATACACCTTCTGCTTTAGCGATTTCCCTTATATGACGATGTATTGACTCTGGTAATCTTAAGCTTAACGCTCCCATTTTATATCCTCCAGTAACTGCTTGGGGCTGATAATTTTTACCCCAAATTTTTCAACACCTTTAAAATCCTTAGAATTAAACGTAATGATATTGTTGACCTGTGATGCAACAGCTAATTCAAGGACATGATCATCTTGTGGATCTGGTAAAAACGGACGCCAAAGATAATGAATTTTCTGAATAGAACCTAACCGGCAGACATTATCCAAAAAAGAATCAATCTCATTGAATGTAAAGCCAAGTTTTTTGCTATTCCGTTTCAAAACATCTTCGTATTCAAATAATAAAGCAACCGAGAGAATCGGCTCAATTCTTCCGAGATAAAGAGCACGTAAAACTTGAAAAGAAGCCCCCTTAATCGAATAAAGCCCAGCAAATATAACATTTGTGTCTATAACAGTCCTAATATAACCATCTCCGCATCACCCTATACTAAATACCATATATGGTATCATGATCTTTGTCAATAACAGGATAATTTCATTAAGTGAACATCGTCTCAAAGGTCTTTTTAACTCACATGGCAAGGGAGAGCTTTTTTATATCCAGTAAAAGTTGTTCAATCCTTGGACAACTTTCCGCGTCAATGCCCGGACCGGCTTGTTGATCAAGCAGGGCGGGACTGATTTAGGTGTATATCCATCTTCCTTGACCATTTTTCCCAATTGGGAAAACGTCCGGTCCGGATACTGGTCCCTGTTATCAGCCAGCCATTTGCAGAACCTTTCAAACCGCCGGGTGACAATCCGGTTCAGTTTGCCGCCGTTATACTGTATGTCCTTTACCTTAAACAGGCTGAAACTGTGCAGAATCAGAACAGCATCCGCACCGGCATTACAGATCATCATCACAGCATCCCGGCACTCTTCAAAGGATGACCCCATCAGGTCCACAGGCTTGCTGGGATAAAGCCCTGGCCAGTCCGGTTGGCGAAATCCGGACAGGGCCACCTCAAGAACATCTCCATACCATTTTGAACCGTTGTATCTTTCTTTATCTTTAAACAGGCATTGTCCCCCCACATAGGGAAAAGTATAACTGCTGTCCATCCATATTCCGGTTTCCGGCAGGATTTTAAGCGTATCGTCAGTCGCCCCCATGTTTCCAGCCCTGAAGGCAATGGGTTTTTGCCCTGTCCATGTGGTAATCTTGTGCGCCCCGTCCGAAATCATCTGCTGCTGAAATTCCAGGGGCAGTTCTGCAATCTGATCCGTCCTCTTAAAGGGCTTTCCCTGACGCTGGAGGCCGTAATGATAATGACCGGGATGAACATGGAGTTGCACGTCCTGGCCGTGCTCCATCAAATACTGACAAACCGGTTCCGTCTCTCCCGGATATCCAAGTTCGTCATTAAATGGTTCCAGAAAAAACGTAGCCTTAACATCATACCGATTCAAAATTTCACAAATCAGCGGAATCCCAAACTGCCGGGCACCATATTGCCCCATCATACCGCGGGAAGGTGGAATAGGCTCAAGATCAGTCCCCCAAGCCCCACCCATGCTGCACTCCACATCAAATGTAAATAATACACCAGGTCCCATAATCCAACTCTTTCATCCGCAGATCACGCAGATTACCGCAGATAAAAAGCTTTCTATCAGCTAAACAGGTATCTGCGCAAATCTGCGTAATCTGCGGATACTACAAATTATAAACCAGTCTTTTGTACTGAAGCTGCCTGCTACCAAAATTAATCAGCAGACTTTTGTTTAACCCGGAGGCTTTCATATAATTTATCACCTGTGCTTCCTCAGTACCGGTCAATTGCTGCAATGCTTTCAACTCCACTATCACAGAACCGTAGCAAACAAAATCCGCCTTATAATAAGCTGTCAACTGATTTCCCCGATAGTAGACAGGCAATGTTTTTTCCCGCTCATACGGTAAATCCCTGAATTGAAACTCATGCTCCAGCGCCTCCTGATAAACCGTCTCCAAAAAGCCAGATCCAAGTTCATTATAAACGGTCATGGCCGCGCCAATAAAGGCATACGTTTCTCTATCACGCATTAAAATTCCTTTATCCTCAGATTTTTGCAAATTATTTTTTTCACACATATATCGATCTGCGTTCATCTGCGTAATCTGCGGATAATATAATCAATGCTTAGCATCCTGAGATTCCGGGTTACCAATGATATCATGCCCCTGAGCCCCCAGTTTTTTAGCCATCTGCATAAAATCAACCATAAAAGGCTTAGGATCTCGAAGCATAAAAGCATCATCCTTTGTCCAGGGAAAGCAATTCCACAAAAATCGTAAAACCGTCTCTGTCTTACCAAGACGCGTTTGTCCGGGAGGCAATTGATCACCCCGAATCATTCCGATCATCCAGTTAGCGTCCCCGCCAAGAATTCTGGATCTTAATCCCAAACGATACTTTGTTTTTTTCATCTTCTCAGGCTCAAAATGGCTCTGCCAGAGAAGAAAAGAGGTATTAAATCCCGCCATAATCAAAGTAGGTGTTCCCCCGATAAACCTGGGGTTGATCTCAAGAAAAATATACTTATCAGTTTCAGGATCATAATGATATTGGACACCACCTAATCCCTCATATCCAATGGCCTTAAACAGCTTGACAGCATCATCAATTAAAGGCTGATGCCGGCAGCTGATCCGCTGGGTGGTCACTCCCCCGGCCAGGGGCATATGGTGTTCACCAATATAGTCCCCCACCATAAACGGTTCACCCTTGTACATCATAACCTGAACATGGTCCTCTGCCCCGGGGCAATATTCCTGAACAATGATGTTATCGGCAAAATCCCGGACCTGGTCATAGACCTTC
>NZ_JBFXHE010000141.1:7250-9903 GCF_050177295.1 Desulfobacter sp. | reverse complement strand
AACTGGACGGCACCGCAAAGGGGGGGATTGTAGCGGCGGTCTCATCCACCATGGAGCTGCCCATTGCCTATATCGGTGTGGGGGAGGCCATAGAAGATCTGCAGGAATTTGATGCAAAACGATTTGTTGATGCCCTTTTTGATGACTGATTGCGTCATGTAATGCTGTAATATGTATCGATCTCCTTTTCAACCCGGGCTTTTACAAGCCCCTTCTGAATCTTTGATTCAGGAGGGGTAGTTGACGGGGTAGGATCACCGCTTCTTCTTTTTACTCGGTCTGAATCGTTTGACACAGGCTCGAAAGCGGTCTAATTCCTGATTTGAGTCCGTACCGGAACCCGTACCTTTATACCGAAGACCGATGTACAGGTCCATGATCAATTGAATCTCGTCTGCCAGATCCGACCGTTCATGAATGCAGGCTTGTGCAAATGCAACCGGCCCCTGACCGGGGGTACGGATGATCCCGGCCAAGGACAGTTTACCTGTGAATTGATCAAAAACCAGGGCAACCGGATCTGATAATACAGGTTTCTTTTTAAAGTGCCAAACCAGGATAGCCGCAAAAAGGCTGATGCAGCATAAAGTGAAAAAGAAGAGCATGGGCCCGCGGGCCTGGTTATTTTTTATCAGTCCCATGGCTTTGAGCCAGGTAATCTGCTCAAATGCGGAGTAACCCGTAAACCAGGCTTCCCCTCTCAGGTTAAGGGTTTCAAGGGCAAATTTCAGCCGGGCCATAAACGACAGGGCCCGGTTCCCCGGTGCAATCCGGACAGAAGAGCCGTCCGGGTTGGTACGTACCCGGTCCGGGGCCACGACCCCGGTGGGATCTGTCCGTATCCACCCGCCTGTGTTGTTGAACGCCGTGTTGTCGAAATATTCCACCCAGGCATGGGCGTATGACTGGCGGACAATAAGAAAGTTACCAAAGGGATTGAGTTCTCCGCCCAGGTACCCGCCCACCAGCCGGGCAGGAATACCTGCGCTGTTGAGCAGGAAGGCCAGGGCAGAGGCATAATGTTCGCAATAGCCGCTTTGGGTCTTAAACAGGAAATCATCAATGAGGTGGGTCCCCAGGGGCGGCGGTGTCAATGTATAGGAAAAGCCGTTCTCCCTGAAATGGTCCAGGGCGCGCCGGACCTTATCTGCCGGGGTGCCGGGTGTTTGCCTTAAGGTTTGGGCAAATTCCCGTGTTCTTGGATTTAACATCCCGTTGGCGGAAATGGTTTTAGCTGCCAGATCCTGCTCAGGAGTTGGTTCTAAAGGAGTGTTTGCATCCCCGGGGATAAGGGAAGTCACTTTATACTGGATTTTTTTGGTAATTTTTTTCCTGGATTTCAGGGTCCGGCCCTGCCCGTCCAAAGCCCAGCCCGGGCCTTTTACAGGACGGTCCAGCGCCATGAGCCAGTGGGCGTTATGGGGGGCCAGCAAAATGGTTTGGACAATGGCTGTTTGGCTTTGGGCCGCTTTTTTTGCCTCGTCTGTGGGAAGCATGCCGGCGGTTTGTCCCTTCTCTGCCAAAAGGCGCCATGTGCGGCCGTCAAATGCCTGGAAGACAATTGCCCGCCAATAGAGTTGATCCGGCCGGGGAGGGACATTTTCAAACTCAACCCAGAAGGCCGGGGTCTGATCTTTTGCCAGGGATGAAATCTTTCCCGGGGAGAGGGTATCGGAAAATCGTGACTGTCCGGCAGTCGGGTCCTGGATTCCGAACAGGCTCTCCGGCAGCCTGGGAAATACCAGGAAAAGCACAACAACCAGGGGAAGGGCCTGGACCAGGATGGTGCCAGCCAGGCGTCTGCACTGTTTCATATTTATATCCGGCGCATTAATCCGGATCAGGGCAGTGGTGGTCACAAAAACTGAAAAAATCATGTAAATCATGATGACCAGGGCATCGGACCTGAAAAGGGAGGAGATAATGATGAAATAGGTGAACAGCAGGCTAATCATCCGGTGTCGGTGGGTGGACATTTCAAAAGGTTTTATGCCTGCCATCAGGGCCATGAGTCCGACAAATGCATCTGCACCGATCCCCTGCCCAAAGGTGGCCAAAAGCCCTGCCAGTCCGATGAATGTCAGAAGAGAGCGCATCAATACCGAAGGCAGGGGCCATCCGGTTTTAAGCCGGGCCAGCATATAGCCCCACATGACCATGCACCAGAGGGTGATCCACAAAGGCAGATCCGGTACATGGGGCGAAATGGCCGTCACCAAAGCAATGAGAATGGGAATGACTTCCTTTTTTTCCCGGTCGAGAACGACACGCCCCTGCCCTTTGGGGGCGGCAGTAAAATAAGCGGGTCCCATGCTTATGCCTCCTCCCCCCGGCTGCCGTACAGTGCCAGCGCCTTAAGGCATTTGTGGCAGTGGGGTCTGCCATTGTCAAAAGCGATGTTTACCCCATTGGCCAGGCGCAGGCCGTACCGGAGGTTTTCCTTTTCAGCATCTAAAACCGCCCGGCAGAGCAGGGAAAGCTTTTCTTCAACACCGCCGGATTTGATCAGGTCCATATCCAGCAGAATTTCGCCGCCGGTTTCAGCTGTGAAATTTTTAATAAAAATCCCCAATCCCCTGGAATAAGTTTTCCATGAAATGCGGCCCATGGAATTTCCCGGCACATATGGCGCAAGGCCCTGGAAATCATCGGG
>NZ_JBFXHE010000141.1:0-7150 GCF_050177295.1 Desulfobacter sp. | reverse complement strand
ATCGGGGCCGATACTCTGAGGGATAGGGATAGGGATAGGGATAAGAACTTGCTTTTAATCTTCGCCGCCAGCAATTCTAAATTTGGGAAGGATAAGGTTAATCTCCAATATTGTTTATCCCGTGCTCGTGCTCGTGAACGTAATGGATACACCGGCATCAAGCATGCCTCCCACGTTTTCGATGTTTTGTTCAATGGAAAAAAATCCGGTCACAGCCCCGGCCGTGGTGTCTCCCATGCCATGGATGGCGCTGATGGTCTGTGTGTCTGCTGCCATAAGGGATTCGAACATTCTGCGCGAGAGTAATACCCTCCAAAACTGCCATGATCTTTCATACTTGCGTCGGTAGCCGGCAGGTCGCGGGAATATAATGCCAAAAGTGCTGGCTTTTATTGTTTGAAACAGCTAACATAATGAAGATTTATAAAATTGCGTTATAATGCTTTAAGCCATTGATTTCGATAAGGGAACAAGCATGGATATTGATTTTAAGATTGATTTGGATCACGGACTGCACCTGGAACAATATAGCCCTGTTCAACAAAAAGAAAGCCCCTTTGAAACCTGCTGGTCTTTGACCGAAGATCTTGGGTCGGGCAGCATCAGAAAAATCGAACCCCGCCCGGGATTTGTGATTTTTATTGCAGATTATGCACTTAAGGAAACCATGATCACATCCGTTGCATCAAACCAATCTGCCGTGGGATTCGGCTTTCTTCTGGCCGGCTCCGGGAGGGCCAAGGCGCATAGTGTACCGCACTGGGGGGCTTTCAGGGAAGGTAAAACCTCTGTATTTTACTATCCTGACCAGAACGGCACCATGAAGGATATGAAAAATTCCAGGAGACGGTCAATCTCCCTTCTGGTGGAACCCGAGCTGTTCAACTGTCTGCTCAAGGGGAGCCTGGACGGTATTCCCAAAACCTTCAGAACCCTTT
The DNA here is from genome assembly GCF_050177295.1 of Desulfobacter sp. Lineage (NCBI taxonomy): Bacteria > Pseudomonadati > Thermodesulfobacteriota > Desulfobacteria > Desulfobacterales > Desulfobacteraceae > Desulfobacter > Desulfobacter sp. Next base: position 6,212 of record NZ_JBFXHE010000141.1, on the reverse strand, counting down.
TGGACGGCTCGAATCTGATGGGCGGTTACAATCAGGACGGCTGGATCACCTCCCTGATGTCCCAGGCACTGGAGTCGTTTTTTCTGTGCCCGTTTACAGGCGCCACCCGGCTGCTCCTCCTTGAGAGCAAAGCCATGGAGCTGATCGCCCTAAGGCTGTCGCAATTGATGGAAGGGGAAAAAAATCAGGGCCCGGCCCCAGGATTAGGCACTTTGGATATCAAAAAAATTCATCAGGCAGCGGACCGGCTTTGTCTTGACCTGGAAAATCCGCCTACCCTGTTTGAACTGGCTGCATCCGAAGGTATCTCCCATGCCAAACTCAACCGCGGTTTCCACCAGGTTTTCGGCACCACAGTGTTTGGATACCTCAGGATGCTTCGGCTCCACAAGGCAAAACAACTGCTTGAGCAAGGCCGGCTCAATGTAACGGAAACAGCCATGGCCATAGGTTATTCATCCCTTTCCTCCTTTGCCAGGGCCTTTTTCACCCAATATGGCATAACACCGAACCAATGCATGATAAAAAAAGCCGCAATAGCCCGCAAGCCAGCATAAAATTTTTCCTGTTCATTTCAGATTCAAAAAAAGTTCAAACGGGATTAGCCCCCCCTTTTGTTTTCATACTATAGCATTTATGCAGAAAAGAGACTGGAAGCGGTTGTATTCACGGAATCTGAGTTAATTTTTTCAATCCATTAGAACAACAAAAAGGGGAAAAGGAATGAATGAAAAAGGCAAAATGATATGCATATCGCAATTTTTAAAGATCGGTATTGTCTGGATTTTGATGGTAATGGCCGTAACGGCATCTGCGGCTGAAAGCAAGGTTGCTCCCCCGCAGGAAGAAAAACTTGTGCCAAGCGACACTGAACTGGAAACCATGACCGTGACAGCCCAAAAGAGAGAGGAAGATGTCCAGGATGTTCCCATCAGCATGAGCATTTTATCGGACATGTTCATTACTGATGCGGGAATAACGGATATGAAGGACCTAAGTTTTTTTACCCCCAACCTTTACTCCCAGCAGGTGGTCAATCAAAATATGATGATCATCAGGGGAATTTCCTCCCATTCCGTCGCCTTAAACACACCGGTCGGACTTTTTGTGGATGATATCGGATATCCGCTGACGCTGATGCAGAACCCGGATCTGTTGGATATCGAACGGGTAGAAGTTTTGAGGGGGCCCCAGGGCACCTTGTACGGCCGGAATACCGAAGCCGGGGCCGTCAATATCATCACGAAACAGCCGGACAACGAAGCTATGGGCAAAGTATTTGTGGAACCGGCATTTTACGATACCCCGGATCAAGAGGTTTTCAGTATTAGAACCGGAGGGGCCGTCAGCGGACCGATCGTTAAGGACACTCTGTTTTTCGGCGTTTCCGGCCAATACGAAAATTCCGACGGGTATACGGAAAACATTTACGACAATGATGATAAGGCTGCAAAAATCGACCATTTGAACGGACAGGCAAAGCTTCGCTGGAAGCCCAGCGATCCTCTGGATATTACCATGGTGCTTAACGGATACGAAAACAATGACGGATACGGTTACCTTCGGTACATCGACGGCCCGGCCCAATCCGACCGCTATAAAGTCAACTGGGACGGCAACAATGAATGGACAGATAAGAACAACGGCCAGGCCCTGCGCATCAACTATTCAGGAACTGCGTACAATCTGGTGTCCATCACTACCCGGAACGACTATTCCACCGATTTCATCAACGACGGCGAGTTCGGGCCGACCGTCTATCCGGATCAGGTCTTTATATTCGAAGATACGGTTTACAGCCAGGAACTGAGGTTTTCTTCCGCAGATGAGACCAGTCCGTTGACATGGATTGCCGGTGTTTACGGGTTCACCGAAGAGGTGGATGCCCATGCCGAATACTTTGGCTCCACCTATATCACGAACTATGAATGCGACGGATTCGCCGTTTTCGGGCAAGGCACCTACACAATTTTTGACCGTCTCCACCTGACAGCGGGGCTACGTTACGATTACCAGGAATACGAGGGAGAGCAAACCTTGAATTCGATTGCAGATCCCTATGGAGCCCGGTTCGACCATGGTGAATGGCTGCCCAAGGCCTCGGTCTCATACGACATCAACGCATCTGCCATGGCCTATGCCACGGTTGCCAGGGGAATGCTCGCCGGAGGGTATGATTATGGTTTTGCCTCAAGTTCCGATACCCTGGTATTTAAACCCGAGTTCACCTGGAACTATGAAACAGGTTTGAAAACCTCCTGGTTCGACAACAAGCTGACGATCAATGCCGCCGTGTTTTACGTCGAGATTGAAGATAAACAGGTGCAGGAATACTTAAACGGCGGGCCGCTACGAGACATCACCAATGCGGCCAAAGCCTCTTCAAAAGGCTTTGAACTGGAAATGACGGCGCGACCGGTCCCAGGATGGCAAGTCTTTGCCGGCATCGGATATGCGGATGCACAATTTGAAGAATGGAAGTCTGAGCAAACCTCCGGCGAAATCATTGACTTCGAAGGCAACAATCTGACCCATGCCCCTGAATATACCTTTAATGCAGGGGTGCAATACAACCACCCCTCGGGATTCTTCGGGAGGGTAGACGTTACAGGACTTGGAGATTATTACACGGATGCAAAAAACACGGTCAAGGTGGACGGGTACGAGACGGTTAACCTGAAATTCGGATTCGAAGGCGAATCGTTCCAGGTCAGCCTTTGGTGCAAGAACGTCTTTGATGAAGCGTATCTCACCACCAAATCGTATTACTTCGGCGGGCACACTGCCCAGGACGGTGCGCCCCGAATCATCGGATCAACCTTTATTTACCGTTTCTGATGTCGTCGCCACACCAAAAACAGTTTAAACAAGTACAAACATATATGGAGGAATCAGTAAAATGGCATATCGTATCTTTTTTTTAAGCACTATTTTTACGTTAATTGTCAGTTCTGCTACGGCGCATACGCTTTGGGTCAATGCGTTCAAATCCCAGGGGCATCTGCCCGCCCATGTTCTGTGCAGCATCGGCTGGGGGCATACCACGCCATTGGACGATCTGCCTCAAATGGTCAAATTGGGGTCTTATACGCTCTATGGTCCGGATCTTAAGGAAACCCCACTGCCCATGCCGGTGGCCAAGCCCTCAGATTCTTTTGATACCGACAACGGGCTGACGGTTGTATCAGGGGACATCGGCGCCCGAAAGATCATTCTGAAGGAGGGGTGCAAGCCGGGCACCTACCAGGTCGGCGTAAAAAGCCAGGACAACTATTACACACACTATTTAAATAAAAACGATCAAACAAAATGGGCCATGAAACCCAAAGACGAGGTAACGGATGCCAAAAAATTATTTCGGGGAATGCTATACAGGGCCACCGCTGTTTCCTATTTCACCGTAGAGAAGTGGCAGGCACCCCAATCCCTGGGCTATGACCTGGAAATCCTGCCACTTACCGACCTTTCCGATATCCGGGCCGGAGATTTGGTGCAATTCAGGATTCTCTTCAGGGGAAAAAATTTGAATACATCCCCGGAGGTCAGTATTGAATATATCACTGCCGCGTCCGATTCTTTCGGCGGAAGCGACAGCTTCACGCTCTCATGTCCGATCTTTGATGGAAAGGGACAATTCCGCATGCCTGCTGCGGGACAATGGCTCGTAAATGTCTATACCCGCCAGGAGGTTACGGCGGACAACGACCTGAAGCACCTGGTCAAAAAGTGCGATACAGCTCTGTTTTCAAGCTCAATAACCTTCAAGGTCAATCCTTAAATAACTGAAGTCATGCCCCAGCAGAAGTGGGGGGCATGACTTGGATGTCCGAACAAAGATAAGACCGGCAATCCTGAACATTGAAAATGCCCACCGAAAAATGGGCATGAACCTTCTACCGGGCAGTCTTACAAATCCAGGAACCTTACCGGAGACGTATTAAAAACCGGTGCCAGCTTTTTTGCCATTTCCAAGGTAATTTTTCGGTGGTTGTTTTTCATATTGGAAATATGCTGCTTGGGCAGGTCACCCAGTATTTTGCCCAGCGCTTCCTGTGTCAAACCGGCATTCTCCCTGTAAATTTACAGCACTTGTCCTGGTGTAAGTTCTGATTTTATGTTTTTATACCAGCTTGTTTCCTGTGCATCGACGAACTCTTCGTCAGGATCCGTGATGATAATAAGGTCATCACCGCACTCCCCTTTCGGCATCTTGGCGACGGTTTTTAGAACCTTTCTTTTTAGGGTTACACGATAGTTCATGAATCAAATGTAACCTAAAATTGGTTACATAATATATATTGTTATTTTTCCGTGCTCGTGCTCGTAAACGTGCTCGTAAACGAAATAAAAGCATGCCTATACATGACAACGTTAACGAACACGTTTACGTTCACGAGCACGAGCACGGAATAAAGATTATTGGAAATTAACCTATCCTTCCCAAATTTAGAATTGCTGACCGGCAATTACTGTCCGTTTCCGTGCCTGAGGATGCAGAGGCGGGCGATGCGCTCTGGTTGAGCCTGGAAACCTGGAGCGGGTAGATGTACTGGGTGAGTGTCCCGTTGCAACAGGCATCGCCGATGACCGCATCGTTCCTCGAAGGGTTGCAGGGTTGAGGTACCGGAACTTGCTTTTAATCCCGGCCGCCAATCAATTCCAGAAGCCTGGCTTCATCCCATACAGAGATGCCAAGGTCCCTGGCTTTGGCAAGTTTGGAACCGGCCTGGGTGCCGGCAATAACGATATCGGTTTTCTTTGATACCGAACCTGTCACCTGTGCACCTAAGGCCAAAAGCTTTGCCTTGGCCTGATCTCTTGTCATGGCGTCAAAGCTGCCGGTAAGCACAATGGTTTTACCGCTGACCGCATTGTCCTTTTCATTGGCGTCACCGTACAGGTCATTGGTAATGGATACACCGGCATCCAGCAGATCTTTCACGTTTTTGATGTTTTCTTCAATGGAAAAAAATCCGATTACAGCCCCGGCCGTGGTGTCTCCCATGCCGTGGATGGCGCTGATGGTCTGTATTTCTGCGGTCATCAACGCGTCAAGGTCCGCAAATTTTTGAGCCAGAAGCCGGGCCGCATGCTCGCCGGTGTGGTCAATGCCCAGGGCAAAGATAAACCGTGAAAATGAAATTGTTTTGGACTGTTCAATGGCAGCGATGATATTGTCGGCAGATTTTAAGCCCATGCGTTCAAGCCCGGCCAGGGTCTCCCGGTCCAGATGAAAAAGATCGGCAAAGGAATTTACAAGCTTTTGGTCCACAAGCTGTTCCACCAATTTTTTGCCAAGCCCGTCCATATCAAAGGCTTTTTTGGATACAAAATGGCGGATGCGCTCCTTGATCTGGGCGCTGCACCCGGCATTGATACATTTAACGGCAGCCTCGCCCTCAAGGCGTCTTACCCTGGAACCGCAAACCGGACAGGTGTCGGGCATGGTAAACACCCGCTCTTGCCCGGTCCTGGCTTCAGGGATAATTTTTACCACCTTGGGGATCACGTCACCTGCCCTTGTGATCAATGCGGTATCATTGATGCGGATATCTTTTCGTTCAATCTCATCGGCATTGTGCAGGGTCGCCCTGGAAACCGTGACGCCGCCGATATTCACCGGCGCAAGTTCGGCCACAGGGGTCAGGGTTCCGGTGCGGCCCACCTGGACCGTGATGTCAAGTATTTTGCTGGTCTTTTCCATGGCCGGAAATTTATAGGCAATGGCCCACCTGGGACTCTTTATTTTTTCGCCCAGGAGCTGCTGGATTAAAATATCATTCACTTTAATCACCATGCCGTCAATATCATAGGCCAATTCCGGACGAAGGGTTTCCAGATGATTGAAATTTTCCAGCACCTGTTGGATTGAAATCCCTTTTTTAATAAGCGGACTCACCGGGAATCCCAGATCAGAGAGGCATTCAAGCATCAACGCCTGGGTGGAAAAAGAAAGACCGCGCACAACACCCACACCATAGACAAATATGGTCAATGGCCGCTGGGCTGTTATCTTTGAATCCAGCTGGCGCAAGGAACCTGCCGCAGCATTGCGCGGATTGGCAAAAACCGCTTCTCCCTTATCCAGACGGCGCTGGTTGAGCATTTCAAAATCTTTATGCCGGATGATCACCTCACCGCGCACTTCAATAAAATCCGGGACAGTCGTTTTATTGTCCATCAGGCGCAGGGGCACGGATTTGATGGTCCTG
>NZ_JBFXHE010000140.1:0-9971 GCF_050177295.1 Desulfobacter sp. | reverse complement strand
AACATTACGGTCAAATACTCAAAGATGATTTTTCTTTTTTTGGCGTTAAAACCCTTGTCTTTAAAGTCTATTCGGAAGAACGCCAAAGAAAAAAAGATGACGATCAAAAGCTGCAGGATCAAATTCACCGTCAGCGGCAGAAAGAAGAGCAGGAAAGGATTCTGGCTGAAAAACAGCAGCAGGAAGCTGAATTAAATAGTTTACCCCTTAAAAAACAATTTGAAATTCTTTTAAATCAATACCCCCGGAAAGCCGGGAAATGGCAGGCCTGGATGAATTTTAAAAAACTTGTTCAGGCCGGAGAAATACCCAAAACATCAAAACTTTTACAAATCATTGGAAAAAACAAGATGTCCCGGGAGTGGCAGCGGGATAATGGCCGCTGGATACCGGGGCTATCAAAGTTTTTGAAAGAAAGACGATGGATAGATGAAATTAATACTTAGCACAGAAAACACCGGCCCGGAAAGCCAGGATCAGGTTATAGAGCTGGCAATTATTGACGCAGACACAGCCCGGACATTTTTTAATCAACGGTTCAAACCATCTGTTGGAATAAAAGACCAGGCTGCATCTGTACACGGCATTACCCCTGGCGTCCTGGCACACATTAAGACCTGGGCTGATTACCATGATCATATTCTTGAGATCATTAAAAATGCAGAGTCGATAATGACCTATAACTGTGATTTTGACTTCAGGTTAATGCGGCAGACAGCAGAGGCATTTCACCGTATCTGGCCGCAACTTCTCCCGCCATGCCGGGATTTAAGGGCAGCATATGCTGATATCGCTCAGATTGAATTCAGCGAATATTACGGTACCTGGAAGTGGCAAAAATTAGAAGTAGCCTGCCAACAGCAGGGTATTGATGTGTCTGACCTCAAAACTCACAATGCGCTTGATGACTGCAGGGCAACACAACGGCTGTATAAAAAATTGCAAGGGGCGTTTGACGCATATTGGAAACCGTTTGTTAAACCTCTGTCCACTAGGTATGAAGAATTTAAAGAAAACATAGAAGAAATATCACAGCTGTTCTCTCAAGGCCTGTCCATAAGTCATATTCATCAAAAACTTTTTCAGGACGGTAAAATAACCTTGTCGTACACGCATTTTACCAAGTTTTTTAAAGACTATACAGAAACTTATGTTTCTTTAGCCGTGCCGCCCGCGCCTAGGCTTGCACCGAAACGGGGACCTAAAATAGCCCAAGACAGAGAAATTGAGTTTCAGGCCAATAAGCATGAAATTATTGTGCTTTTAAACAAGGGATACTCCAAGGCCCGAATTCATCGAATGCTTAAGAAACAAGGTAAGTGGAGTACCAGCTATGCCAATTTCACAGAAATATGCCGCCAGTATAACGTCAGAAAACACCATAAGCTCGATATAAATAAGGCTTTAAAATGAATTTAAAACCGACATGTAAAAGTCAATATTTGGCAGTCCACGGTGAAGCCAGGCAGCTGCTGGACCAGGGCTACACGAAAAAAACAGTTTTTGATTATTTTGTGGCCCAAAAAAAAATCACAATGTCATACAAAGCCTGGGTGAAAATAGTTGATAACTACGACCAGAAATCACCATTCTCGCGAAAAAAGAAGACTTCAACAGCCCGAAAAACCATCGGGCAAAGCATGGGTTCAAAAAAAGGAAAGTTCAGCCATTCAAATGATCCTTACCCAACTGAATATGCAACCGACTCTATTGTGCAAGAAAAAGAGAATGAAAAACCGTTTACCCTCATCAAAAAGAGAGAATAGATCGATATTAGCGAGCTCAATTTTGAACCTGCCGAATTAGCGTATTAATTTTTTGGGGAGTTGACGATGGACATGGAAATAGAAAAACAACACATCAACGTTACAGAGATAAACGGGAAATTAACAGTATCTTCGATGATGGTCGCCGAACATTTCAAAAAAAGACATGATAATATTATCAGAACAATTCAACACCTTGAAATACCACAAGATTTTAACGCCCTCAATTTTGAGGACGTTAAATATATCGATGCAAAAGGCGAGGAACGACCAGCTTTTAATATGACCCGTGACGGTTTTGTTTTGCTTGTCATGGGCTTTACAGGCAAGAGAGCTATGGCGTGGAAACTCAAGTATATTGAAGCATTCAACGCCATGGAAAGGGCTCAAAAAGACAAATTATATTTAAAAGCTGCATTACAAATACCAATAGAGAGCGACCTGACAGTTTTATTGCCTACCGGCGAGTTCGGTATTTCAAGCTGGAAACTGGCCAGGGAAATTGATCAGCCTCACAATGCTCTGGCAACAAAAATCCATTATCTCGACATCCCAGCTGCATTCAAGGCAGAGAATTTTATTCCAATGGGCCATGTGGAAGATCATGGTCCAAGAGTTGACGGATATGGGATCACCTTGGCCGGTCTTGGCATGATGGGCCACATTTTTCGCAGTCAGGCGGCCAGGGAAGCTCAATTAAAGGGATACGAACAGTTAAAAACTGTTAACGCCCAAAAAGACCGGATGGAGACTGTCCAGGCCCAACCGTTCCAAAGTGTGACTCCCCGGTTCCAGCGGGCCAATGTTTCCGAAAAAAAGATGCTTGCGCTCAAAGGGTTAATTTCGATTTGGGCATGGATTGAAAATACCACCCCTGAAAAGCTCGAAGCTGAACTATGTGCCTATATGCAGATAACAAACCTGAAGGGCATCACGACCTCAAGTTATGAAAACGCCATGGAATACATCTGGTCAGGGATACAAACACTGCAAAACGACTTTATAGATCTTTGCACAGAAGATGAATTGCAGCCGTTAAGGGGACTGTTTGATTTCATGGCATATTACGAGGACAGGACAAGCTATGAGTTTTTATTCAACAAATTCAAACAAGAACACCGGTTAGAAGATTTTACCAAAGTTTCCAAAAAGGATTTTCAAAAAATCATAATGTTGGCCTGGGGCACCATGTATGCCATGTGCCTTGGCGATAAAGCCGGATGCTGCAAAGCAAGCTGCATCCATAACCAATTATAAAAGGAAAAAAAATGGCATCAATAAATATGATCCTGCAGGGCAAGGGCGGCGTAGGCAAAAGTTTTACAGCCAGTCTTTTAAGTCAATATCTGGTTGACAGAGACCAGTTGCTGGCATGCCTGGACGCTGATCCGGTTAATGCAACCCTGACAGCCTATGAAGCATTAAAGGCGACCAAAATAGAAATCATGGAAGGTGATTCTATTAACAGCCGGTTATTTGACACAATGATAGAAAAATTAATCCAGCTGCCGGATGAGGCTTTCGCTGTTGTTGACAGCGGCGCCAGCACATTTGTCCCCCTGGCTGCTTACATGTCGGAAAACAATGTTGCCGATTTTCTGAAAGAGACCGGCCACCGCCTTACGCTGCATACCCTGATCACCGGCGGCCAGGCTGAAGGTGATACCATCCAGGGCCTGGCATCCCTGATGGACGGTTTTCCGGACACCCCCATAACAATATGGGTAAACCCTTTCTTCGGCCAAATTGATTTTGAAAACCACAAACTGGCAAAGGCCAACCAAAGTCAGGGCGGCACCACCATTGTTTTGCCCACGTATAAAAAAGAAACCTTTGGCTATGATCTGGAGCTGATGCTCAAGTCCCGCCTGACATTTGCCCAGGCAATCAATTCCGGCAAATTCAACGTCATGGCCAAACAGCGGCTTAAAATAGCCAGGGATGAAATCTGGAACATCCTGGACAACTCCGGCCTGATCATTGATGCCCAGGAACAGCAGGAATGAAAAACAAAATCCAGGCGGAAATAGCCAAAAGGCACAACATGACAGTCGGTGACAATGATCCGGTCTGGATCGTTGCCACTGTGTGTGAACTTATGGCCGAAGAATATTCACAAAAACTTTCCAGTCAGCAAGATATTCTTGCAGAAAAATTCAAAGAAAAAACCAAGGAGGTGAGCAAAAAAACAAACACGCTGAATATAGTGATCGCCGTGCTTTTTGGCATCATTATCGGTTTGTCAATTCAATTGATTATTTGAAGAGGAGTTATAGAAATGAAAAAACATTTACCGTTACTTGCACCAACCTTTATTTTTTTTGGCGTGATCACCGTTGTTGATACTGCGTTTGCATCAACAATTTCGGAATTTGAAACCCCGGCAGAAACCTTGATGGAAACCTTACGCGGGCCGTGGGCCAAGTCCGTTGCCATACTGATGATCCTGGCAGCTGCTTTTGTGATGTGGTTCAAAAAAGACGACCTGGATGGCATGACAAAGGGGTTCCTGGTGGTGGTCTGCATCATCTCGGTGTTGGCCCTGGCGGAACCAATCATTGATACGCTGTTCACATTCGGCAGTGGGGCATTAATATAATGCGACGGATCGCAATACATCGGTCTCTGCATCGTGCAGACCTGATCATGGGCATAGAACGGGATTTGCTTTTCCCGATCGGTATTGCCGCCGGCGTGCTGATTGTATCCAGCGGCAATCGTCCATGGCAGATCCTGATCGGTCTGATAATTCTGTCGGGTGGGTTTGCCCTGGCCAGGAAAGCAAATAAAAAAGAGCCGATCCTTTCAAAGGTTTTCCGGCAGCATGTGCGGCACAAGAAATTTTACCCGGCCAAAGACAGCCCACAGTTGCCCCATAAATCCATCCATTACAATGCCATGAGCAGAAAAGAAAAGGGCCTGCAGAGTCTTTTGCAGTATGCAGTGATGGCAGATAACGGAATTATCCTTTGTAAAAACGGTTCGTTCCTGGTGGGCTATGAAATAACAACCCGGGACACGGCCAGTTCAACCGAGACAGACCTCGAAAGCTTTTCAAGTTCCATATCCGCATCTTTAAAGAATTTAGGCGATGGGTTCACCCTGCACTTTGACTGTATCCGGAGCCCGGAAGATTATTATCCTGATAAAAATGAAAATCATTTCCCTGACAGGATCACCAGATCCATTGATGATGAAAGGCGGATATATTTTAAAAAGGGCAAGCATTTCCGCACGACTCATTATCTTTTTATTACCTGGAAGCCGGATATATCCGCGCAGAAAATGGATTCCTTCTTATATACAGAAGAAAAGGAGGAGCGCCGGAGAGAAAAAGGGGATGATGCCGGTGTTAAGGCGTTAAAAACCTTTCAAAACAACCTGGTCGAAATCGAGGACAGGCTTTCACTATCTTTTCGCCCTCGGCAACTCAAGGATACACTCTTCCAAAATGGCATATATTCAGAACTTTTAGAAATTATCAACGCTATTATCACAGGGGAACGCCACAAAATAAAATTGCCTAAAATCCCTATGTATCTTGATTATCTTTTATCCTCCCAAGATGTCACAGGCGGCATAGTCCCGAAAATCGGGGGTAAATATATCAGTGTCGTTGCCATTGACGGTTTTCCTGCAGAATCCTACCCAATGATGTTGTCCGGGCTAGATAGTTTATCCATACCGTACCGGTTTAACACCCGTTATATCTGTATGGACCAATGGACAGCCTTGCAGGAGATAGACAATTACAGGAAGGGCTGGTCTCAAAAAATCATTGGTTTCTTTGACAAGCTTTTCAATAACGCCAAAGCAAAACCAAACAAAGATGCCGCCTTGATGGCCGAAGATGCTGAAGAGGCATATTTAATTAATCAATCCGGATTTGTTGGGTTCGGTTATTTTTCCGGCAACATCATTCTGTTAAATGAAGATAGAGAATTGTTGCAGACCCAAACCAGGGATATCCGGAAAGTGGTTTTATCCCAGGGCTTTGCTGCCCGGGTAGAAACCCTCAACGCCCTGGAAGGCTGGCTTGGAACCCACCCGGCCAATAATTATTCCAACCTGCGCCGCATCATTTTACACAGTCTGAATCTTGCCGACATTTTACCCTTATCAACAATATATGCGGGATCAGCTAAAGCCCCTTGCCCGTTTTATCCGCCAGGATCACCGCCGCTTATGTATGCCGCCACAGACGGCGCAACGCCTTTCCGGCTGAACCTGCATATAGGCGATTTGGGCCACTCCCTGATTTTTGGCCCTACCGGTGCTGGTAAATCCGTTTTGCTGGCCATGATCGCAGCTCAATTCCGGCGGTATAAGGACGCGTGTATTTTTGCATTTGATAAGGGATTGTCAATGTTTCCCCTGGTCTCTGCCGCAGGCGGCACCCATTATCACATTGCGGGTGATGACAGCCGGTTGGCTTTTTGCCCTTTAAAATACGTTGATACAGATGCAGAGCAGGCATGGGCCGAGGACTGGATAACCACCCTGGCCACCCTGCAAAAAGTTGATATCAAACCCGAGCACCGGACAGCTATACATGACGCTGTTACACAAATCAGAACCTCCCCGGATCAGCACCGCACATTAAGCAACCTGTATCATTATATCCAGCACCAGGAACTCAAAGAGGCGGTTCAGCACTATACAAACCAGGGGGCCATGGGCAAACTTCTTGATGCGCCTGCCGATTCCATGACCCTGGAAAGTTATACAGTGTTTGAAATCGAAGATTTGATGAATCTTGGCGAAGCAAACTTAATCCCGGTGCTTTTGTATATTTTTCACCGCATAGAGAAAGCATTTAAAGGGCAGCCAAGCATACTGATCCTGGATGAAGCCTGGATCATGTTGGGGCATCCTGTTTTTCAGCAAAAAATACGGGAGTGGTTAAAAGTGCTCAGAAAGGCGAATTGTGCGGTTGTTCTTGCCACACAAAGCCTTTCTGATGCCAGAAATTCAGGCATTTTAGATGTGTTGTCAGAAAGCTGTCCAACCAAAATATTTTTACCCAACCAGGATGCAGAAAAAGAAACTCAAAAAGGACTCTACCACGGCCTAGGCCTCAATTCCACCCAGGTTAAAATCATCGCGCAGGCCCGGCCAAAACGTGAATATTACGTGACATCTTCGCAGGGTTGCCGCCTGATCAACTTATCTTTGTCCCCCCTGGCCCTGTCATTTGCTGGCGTATCAGGCAAAGAAGACATTGCCGCAATTAAGAATTTAATAAATGAGTTCGGCCCTGAATGGCCGACACAATGGCTGCACGCCAGAAGTATTAAAACCCCTAAAATTTAAGGAGTATTAAAATGAAAAACAAAATCCAAACCACAATCGCTTTATTGTCCGTCATTGCCTTTGTCAATGTCTCTATGGCCGGCATTCCTGTTACCTGTCTCAATTGTTCCAATTTATTCACCCAGGCCCTGGAATATATCAAAGACATCGAACAATTGGCAGAAGCAGTCAAACAATACGAACAACTCGTTCAACAAACAGAAAACGCCATCACCAATACCATGAACCTGCCAAGCAACCTGGTTTCCAACCTTCAATCTCAAATCAAGGTAGCGGTTGCCAATGTGAACCGGCTGAATTCTTACAAAGCTGATATGGGAGCGCTGCTGACAATTTTCACTGACACCTGGCCTGAATTACAGGGCTTAAAAATTGATGACATATTGATGCAAGACCGCATTCAAATGCAGTTAGATCAGTTTTCAAAAGCTTCTGAGAAAATAGACAATGTTTTGCAGTCTAATTTTCAGCTTACCGGCCAGCAGTTACAAGACCTGCAGGATTCTGGTGATTTTGACAGCTATTTAGATGACCTGTTGTCTACCAAGGAAGGCAGACTTCAGGCTATTGAAGCCGGCAACCAGATCAACGCTCTTACCGTCCATGAATTGAGACAGACAAGGGCATTGTTGTCTAATTATGTTCAGGCTCAGACTGCCGCTTTGGCTCAAGAACACAATGCTGCAAAGTTAAAGGATGCTGATTTGCAGCAGGAAATGGAAGTTGAGATTGATGTAGACCCAGATCGTTTCCCAACCCCTTGAATATTATGGTGTGGGGAAACGATTAGGGTCAATATTTACGCCCACTTTTTTCTCTTGTGCTTCGATTTTTTTCCATTCGGGCTCAGAGTCACCGGACACATGGATATAAACGCCGACACTGATACTAATGGCGATAACGATAGAGATGGTAAAGATGATCAAATTTTTGGACATAAAGAAACCTCCTGTTAAAATTTGTCTATGTTTTTCTACAATGGCAGTTTTTTTGATTTTTTTCAATGAATTAGCAATAGCTACTGACATTGATCAAAATATTTTAGGTGACATCACTCAGAAATATAAAGATGTCGGTTCCACCTGGGGCGAAAACGTTAAAAGTCACGCTTTATGGTTACTAAAATGGCTGCTCGTTGTCCAGCTTGTTGTAATGGCCGTAAAGCTCGGGTTCAAACAATCCACATTACAAGACGTTGTAGAGGACTTTGTAATGACGGCAATTTTTGGCGGTATCTTTTGGGCTCTCATCATAAAAGGTCAGGCTTGGGGTGTTGATTTAATTCAAGGTATGCTGAAAATGGCTCAAGATGTTGCTGGTGGAGGCTCCCCTCCCGGCGAAGCATTTTTCGCAAAAGTCTTCAGTGATGCCCTAAAAGTCGCAGATAACATGATGTATTCGTGGAATCCTATGTTAGTTCCCGCCATCTGTTTGTGTTCAATCTGTAGTGCTGTCTGTGGCGCTTTTATCTACGGCATGTATCTGGTGATTCTCTGCGAATTTTATATTGCCTTTAATCTCGGTATTTTTATTTTAGGCTTTGGCGGTATGAGATATACCAGAGGCTTTGCCACAGGTTTTTTGAAGTACGCCCTCAGTGTTGGCCTTAAATTATTCGTAATCCGGTGTCTGCTATACATCCTGGGTTCATTCCTGGCAGATATGGTGCTGTTTACCTTCAAAAGCTTTACCGAAACTCTTGTTATCACTGCCTGTTTTTTCATTCTGGCGTTTCTGATCAAAGTTCTACCTGACACAATAGCCAGGATAGTCACACTGCATAGCGGCAGCAGTGCCGGAGCTATCACCGGAGCCATGGCGGCAGGTGCAGGCATGGCGGTGAGTGCGGCCTCCATGGGCGTTGGCGCCGCTGCCGGTGGAGGTGGCATGGCCGGTGCTCTCAATGGAGCCAGGGGCGGGGCACTGAGTGCTCTGGGAAAAATAGCAGAAGCAGTAAAACCCAAAGAGGAGTCAAAAGAATCATGACGAATGCCACAGAACACCAGGACCCGGTGTTACAACCAGCGCAAGAAAATCATTATCTGGCGGGCCGTAAGGCCTGGTCAGAAATGTATGGATCGTTCATCCGGGAAAGAAACCTTTGGCGGCTCTCAACTCTGCTTGTTTCGATTGTTGCGGCCCTGCTTTGCACGGCCAATATCATACAATTAAGGCAACAAAAAGTGATCCCGTACATGGTTGAGGTTGACCGGGCCGGTCGGATCAGCGGCGGACAGATGGCCAAAAAGCTTGAGACCAGCCAGGAGATGATTCAATACAGCCTGGGCCAATTTATCACGGCCTGGCGAACCGTCACGGCAGATATTGCCCTGCAGGAAAAGTATGTAAAACAGGCAAGTTTTACGTCAATTGGTGCTGCAAAAAGTATCCTGGCTAAATGGTACGCAGACAACAATCCATACATTTCCAGCGAAGAAAAGTTGGTAGAAGTGCGGATTATGGCCCTGCCTCTGTATGTCAGCGGAGAAACCTGGCTGGTGGAATGGACAGAAATAGAGCGGACACATCGAGGTGTTGAGCGCTCCAGGACTACTTTTCAAGCGAACCTTGTCATCAAGCGCAAGCTTCCGGAAACACAGCAAGAGATCATAAATAATGCCAGCGGCATATATGTGTCGGAAATCAGCCACAGCAAAAAAATACAATAGGAGGTAAACCCATGAAAAAATTTGTAACAATCGCAATAGCGGTTTTCTTTGCGGGTTTGGCAACATGCCGGGCTGCGGATTTCGTAAGCCCCGTATGTAACTTCTCAATAAGTGTGGGTGATTATTAATTTGTAAGGGGCTAATACTTGCAAAAAGTACTTTCCTTCTTATTTTTTGTCTATAACAAATTTCGATTTAATCATGTTGTGTTCTGGAGCGAAAC
>NZ_JBFXHE010000139.1:0-9973 GCF_050177295.1 Desulfobacter sp. | reverse complement strand
ACACCCATGTCCACAAAACGGGTAATGGCGCCGGCCGCGTCATTCGTATGCACCGTGCTGAGCACCATGTGCCCGGTTAACGCAGCCTGGACAGCAACCCCTGCGGTTTCACTGTCACGGATCTCGCCGATCATAATCACATCCGGGTCCTGGCGCAGAATCGCACGAAGACCTGATGCAAAGGTCATACCTGCTTTTCTGTTGAGCTGGCCCTGGCGCACATGCTCCATTCTGTATTCCACCGGATCTTCGAGGGTGATGATGTTGACATCCGGTTTGTTAATGATTTGCAGCATGGAAAAAAGCGAGGTGCTTTTCCCTGATCCTGTGGGGCCTGTGGCAAGGACGAGGCCATAGGGCATTTTAATCATTTTTTCAATAACGGCAATGTCCTTGGGATCCATACCCAGTTTGTCCAGGGAGTAAATGCCTGCACTGGTATCCAGGAGCCGGAGCACCATGTTTTCCCCGTACACGGTGGGAATGGTGGAGACACGGATATTGATCTCCCTGTCCTGGACAAACGCCGTGAAACGGCCGTCCTGGGGAATTCTGGATATCGAAATATCCAGATTGGCCAGGATTTTCAACCGGGATACAATGGACGTGAACATATTCCGGGGCGGTGCAGGGATATGGTGCAGTTTGCCGTCTACCCTGAATCTGATTTCAACATAATCTTTTTCAGGTCCCAGGTGAACGTCCGAGGCCTTTTCTTTTACGGCCTGGGTAATAATGGAGTTGACAAGCCTGACAACTGGCGCTTCTTCAGCCATGTCCATGAGTGAGGAGATGTTTTTCTTGAATTGCTCTTCAACCTCGTCTTTGGCGTCCATCTCCTGCATTTCCTGGATATTTTCCAGAACGCCGTCGGCACCGGCATAGGTACCGTAAACCGAAGAAATCAGGGCGGACAACTCCTGTTCCGTGCAGATTACAGCCTCTACCTCAGTGTCCGTATAAACCTCTATGTGATCGTAGGCGTTGATGTCAAGGGGATCTGTCATGGCGATAAGCAGCATACCGTCTTTTTTATGGATGGGCACAGCCTGAAATTTCTGGGCGATATTCACATCAAAAATATTGGCAAGATCTGTGGAAATGGCATATTCACTGGGATCGTAGCGCTTGATATGCATCTGGGAGGAGATAAGCGCTACAATATCTTTCTCGCTGACAATTCCTTCCATAATAAGGTACTGGCCAAGGCGTTTCCCATTATTTCTGGCGCCTGCCAGCGATTTTTCAAGCTGATCCTTTTGGAGTATTCCGGCTTCTACCAGCATCTCCCCCAGGCGTTTGCGTTTAGTTGCCATCAACATCCTCTTTATTTGCGCTTAAATTCATAAAATCGTTCTACCCTCTGCTAAAGCTGCAATTTCAGTATCCCGGAAATCACCCAAAGATTCGGACAGCTTTGTTGCAACGGCCTGTGCAGCCGGTTTATCTGCAAATACCCGGTTTAAGACCACATCAAACATAAATCCTTTTTCCGCACTCCAGGAGGATAAAATCCGGATATTTAGTCCTTTTTTCCTGTATTCCCGTGCTGTTGCATAGGCTTTGCTCAAATCCCCTGAACGGTCCGAAGCCAGACAGATCCGTCCGGAACGCCAGTGTGCGGAAGCATCACTGACAACCCGGAAACAGATAAGCTCTCCGTTAAGGATCAGACTTGGATCTTTAATTCTGTCATTGTCCTGCATAACCTGTTGGAGAAGCGCCTTTGAGTATGATCCGTAAATAATGGATATCATCGCATACAAATTGTCTTCACCGGATATTTTTACAGATCCCAGAAAATTGGGTTCATATCCGGCTGTTTCATCAGGAACCGGCTGCTGGACAACAGGCTCAGGCTGGACAGGATCAGGCTGGGCCAATGCCCTGGTTTCCGGTTGAACGATTGTTGCCAAGGGCGGGGCATCTGGTTGAACCGGCGCCGGGCATTCTTTAACAACTTCCAATGTCACCGGTGCAGGGGCAGGTCCGACCGCTGCATGCTGAACGCTGGAAAAATTGGAAAACGCCCATTGAACAACTCTCTGTTGAACCGGTTCAGGCAGGGCCTGCACGATCGTATTGGCATGAAACGCAATAAAAAAAATCAAAACCGTGGCAAATACCGAGAAAGCCGGTAACAGAGACACCTTTGTCTTTTCCTGGTAATCCTGGAATATTTCCCCGGCGCAGGCATGAACAAAAAAGGAGCCGACACACTGCCGGTCTTTAATAATCATGGTTAAAAGCACATGATGACACAGGTTGATAATTTTTCTGGGATACCCTTTGGTGATCCGGTAAACCGCCCAGAATCCAAAAAAAGTGAACCTGGGACGTTGGTCGTCATCAAAATGGTCCGGGGAAGCGGCCTGGTCGATTCGAAACCGGATCAGGTTCCGGGTTTCCGCAAAGCCCAAGGGAGAAAAAGTGAACCTGAAATTGATCCGGTCCACAAAATTTTCCATGCCCGCGATCATCCGGTCAAATTCTTTTTGGGCAAAAATAACGATCTGGAGCAGCTTTTTATCGTTAGTCTCGTAATTAAGCAGTTCCCTTAATGTTTCAAGGCAGTAAAGCGGCAGTTTCTGGCCTTCGTCAATCAGCAATACCGTGGTGACGTCGTCCTCGACCCCTGCTGAAAACAGGTTGGCTTTTATCTTTTCCTTGAGCGCAAGTTCATTGCCATGCTGATCTGCCGGCAGAGGAAGACCGGTGAAATGGTGAAGTATCCAGGCCAGAAATTCAGCCGGAGAAGTGAACCCCGGATCAAGGATCAAAAAACACCTGATCTTTTCATCATTATCAATTTTCCGGATCAGTTGCCTGCATACCGTGGTTTTTCCGGTTCCCACATCCCCTGTGATCACGTTAAGTCCCCTGCGCAGCCGGATGGCGATTTCAAGCTTTTGCAGGGCAGCTAAATGCTGCCGGGCGTTAAAGAACAGCCCGGGATCAGGTGAGTTGGAAAAGGGTTCCTTTTCCAGATGCAGGGTCCGGTAATACGCCATGGATTTTACTTGGTTCCTCCGGATACTGCCGGCACCCGGGATGCTGCTGCGTCTGCCACAGGCGGCGGCGTTATTTGTCCTTTAAGAATATGCGGTGTAATAAAAATAAGCAACTCTTCCATGTCCGCTGAATTGGTTGTATTTCTGAACAGCCATCCAAGACCCGGCACATTCATCAATCCCGGAACCCCTGATTTGCCGTCTTCGATATTTTCCTTGTTCAGCCCGCCGATCACCGTGGTCTGTCCGTTAAACAGATTGACCATGGTCTGGGCATTTTTGGTAATTATAGATGGATTTCCGTTCACAGGGTTGGAAAAATCCAGCTCATCCTTGTGGGTAATGATTTCCAGCCGGACAATATTGTCGTTGATCACGTGGGGCGTGACTTCCAGGCTGATGACAGCCTTTCGCCATTCAATTTCAACCTCATCATCCTCCACGGTCTGGAAGGGCACTTCCTTGCCGGACTCAATACTGGCCTTGTGGTGATCCAGGGTGGTAATGGAGGGCTTGGACAGGATATTGACCTTGCCTTCTTTCTGCAAAGCGGTAAGTTCCGTATAAAGGGCCCATTCCCCGATTTTCTGTGTCATCAGACCAAAGGACAACCCACCCTTGTTTACCACCTCCTTGGTGCTGTCCTGAATAACATTACTGATAAAACCCAGTCTTTCATTGCCCTCGTCGTCTCCTTCTGATTTCGAGGTAAAGGCGGATGTCCCCAGGACGCCCTGGGTAGACTTTGTATTGCCGTCATATATTGTGTCGGCAAGCCCGCCCCACTGAACCCCGAGTTCCCGGGCCGTATCTGATGTGGCTTCCACAATATGGGCTTCAATCAAAATCTGCTGACTGGGTCTGTCCAGTTTCTGGATAATGGGCAGAATTTTATTCAACTCCGTTTGGGTGGCATGGATGACCAGGGAATTCGTATTTGTGTCTTTGAAAATTGAACCCCTGAAGTTGGCTTGTTCAGCAGCTTTCTTTTTATCACCGGATTCGATGACCGCTTTTTCCATGGCAGCTTCCCTGGAGTTGGCCAGGAGATATTTTTCCAGATTTTCACGCAGCTCATCCAGGTCTGCAAAATTGATTTTCACGACCCGGGTCGTCAATGGTTCATACGACTCCTGTTTTCTGGAGATCGCCTCCATGGCCAACGCATGTTCTTTCCTGCTTTTCTGATAGTTTTGCTTGGCTTCCATGAGTGCAATTTCCTTGTTCAGGTCATCCACGGTGATCACCCGCAAAATATCGCCGCTCCACTTATACGTCAGGCCATAGGAGTCCAGAAGACCGGTAAAGGCTTCATCCCAGGGTACGTTGGAGATATTGATTTTAGCCTGGCCTGAAACCGTTTCATTAATCAGGATATTGACGTCGGCTGCCCTGGCAAGGGTCCGTAGAAGGACAGGCACCGGGACATCATGCATCTTCATGGTCAGCCGCATTTTAGGCATTTTTATTTGCGGCTCAGGCGGGTCTTCCATTTTTTTCTGCCTGGCCTTGTTCTCTTGTTCAAGGGCTTTGACCTTTTGCTGGACATCTCTGTTTATCTCTTCAATATAAGGGCGGGCGTCCGGCGTGGCCTTGGGCGAATTATCCGCCATTATCCGCCATTTTTCAAACCGGTCAGGCCTTTCTGCTTCCTTTTGAGTGGCCTGACACCCAAGACCAGAGCCCATGAGCATCAGTACCAAAAAATATATTTGAACATATTTCCTCATTTTTATTTCCATCACCTGTTATATTTCACCGGTTGATTTAATCTTCTTGTAAATATAGCGTAACCTGCCTGTTGGACCGGGTCAGCAACGTCACCTTTGCCGGCGTGATCTCAAGCACCTTGTACCCGATTTCCATAACCAGATCTCCGATACTGTATTCCATACCGTTAATTATGCCGAGAATATTCCCACCTATCTGAATAAATCCGGAATAGACCATATCCGGCAGCTTTTCGGCTGTGGTGTCATCCAGGTCATCTGAATTTTCACTGTAATAAATAAAAGGGTCCTTGGACCATATCTCCTCGGCTTTTGCCTTGAGATAGGGAAGATCCCTGCCGCCATTTTCTTTTTTCAGTGCGGCCAACGCTGTCTGTGCTGTTTTGCCGATATCGTCAGCTGCTTTGATGGCAGCTTGAATTTTTTCTTCATCCGTACTGCCTTTCTTTTTATCCAGCACAAAATAATTCAACAGTCCGTATACCGCCAGCAAACCTGCAAGCACAATGATGATAACCTCTCTCCTGCTCATTGTTCAGATCTGCCCTTGATTTTTAGAGACACCATTATTTTCTATGGCAATCCTGAACCGGATACTGCAATACCTGGCATTGTCTCTGTCGGTTCGGATTTCAACGGTTTCAAGGCGTTTAAAGCAAGGCAGTTTGATCAGTTCGATCAAAGCGGGCCTGAAATGCAGGAACGCTCCCTTGTAAGTCATATTCATGGAAATCAGATCAGCACCGGTTTTAAAAGATTCCGTATCCATCCGGTTTTCCAAAAGGATCAGACCCTGTCCTTCGGCAATCTGTTTAAATACCCGGGCCAGGCCTGAGACCTCATCCCTGGGAATCGCCTTGCGTTCCGGGAGAGGCAGGGAAGTATCAACCTTTGTATCTGCCAGGCCACATGCCTGGGCATATACCGAATAAAACTGTTTCTGCTCTTCCAGGCGAATGGTTTTGGCGAGCAAGTCCGCTTTGACCTTCTGAAGATTCTTGAATTTTGGGTAAAGAAGGCCCAGGGCAAGGGCAAGAATCACCACAAAGCACCCCACAATCAGACCAAGGGTTGTGGAGGAAATCTTTTCTGTTTCCTTTTTTGTCATCAGAAAATTTCCATATCCACAGTAAAGTTGAGCATATTAAGCTCTTTTTTCTGTTCTATTTTTTTATTCTCAATCTCAATATTACCGAAAAGAGGAGAATCACCCAGCGTCATTACGTATCCTGTGAGCGTGGATTCAAGGGCGGTGAACTCCGCAGACACAACCCCTTGCAGACGCAGATGTGGTCCCCGTCCACCAACGCTTTTTTCATTTTTTGCCTTTGGATCTTTATCCACAGGTTCCGCAAGATCAGCTTCCAGGGTAAGGATATCTATATTTTCAGGCGTCAGCGCGCATAATTCGCTGATAACGGACAACGATGCATAATCATTGGCATACTGACGGATCATCTCTATTTTTTTCTTGGCCTGGTCATTTTTTTTATTCAATACATCCGTGGTGACCTGGGTATCATATTTTGCAAGCTGGGTTTCTACGGATGTACGCCTGGCAATTTCCTGGTTTTCCATCTGGTCAAACCAGAACCAGACACCGGCACAGATCATAAGGCCTGCAATCCCTGCAGCTATTATCCCCATATTGATCTTTTTGGCTTTTGATTCAAGCGCCTTTTCCTTATAGGTATAAAGAAAATTGGGCGTAATGCCTTTGTCGGACAGGGCAATGCCCAGGGCCGGAATAACGCCGTTCCTGTCTGCTGCGCTGGTGGGCATGGTCAGACCCATGGCACCCGGGTCATTTTGAAATGGAGAGAAAAGGGTGGCCCGGCCAGGTATCATTTCTTTGCTGAAGTTTATGAATGCCCGGCTGTCATCTGTTTCTCCGAAAAAATAATATTTTGCAACCGGTTCATTTTCCAGAAACATATTGGAGCAGTATTCACCGGTGCGCTGAATTTTTCCTAAAAGCCGCCGGGCAGATGCTTCCATCTCTTCAAACCCGGGGTCATCCAGCCGCTGCCTTGCTGCCAAAATCCAGGGAATATCCGTAATATTCCCGGCCACCATCCCGGATTCCATTGAAGATTCCACCAGGCTGTAAGACCCTGTTTTAATGCTCCGCGCCACCAGTATGCCCTGCTCGGACATGCAGAAAATTTCAGACCGGTGCCGCCGGATATTCACAATCACCACAGGCTGGCCCCCGGTGTCGGGCTGGCCGGCAAGAATGCAGTTCTGGATGGCAAACGGGGTGGCCGTAACGCCGGCCAGGGAATATCCGGCTGATTTGAACAGGGCTTTCAGTCCTTTTACAGCGGCCCTGTCACCGGAAAACGCCACCACATTTTTCTTCTTCACACCGCTGACATGAACATCTGAAATAAACTCATAGTCAAAAATTTCATTGACCAGATCTATTTCAATTTCCTTTTTCAATGCCCACATGGCAGCATTGGCCAGCTTGGCATCCGGTATGTTGGGCAGGGTCAGCTGTCTTAGTTTAACATCCTTTGTCTCAATGGCGGCCCAGATGGAAACGTTTTTACTGTCTGTTAGAAAAGAGGCCAGCGCAGATCTGAGGAATGCAGGGAACCGGTCGCTTTTCATATTCATATTTTCGGGATATGGAAAGACCTGCCACTTGACAACCTCTTTTGCGCCCCCGCGCTTTGTCTCGCCGGCCAGGACCAGGGACAGACAATCGCCCCCCAGGTATGCCCCGGCACAAAGGTTATTCAGGGCGTTGCCCTTAAGAGAACTGCGTCCCTTGGATTCGGGAAGGGGAGGAACGGGTTCCCGGGAAAGTGCCTGGGGCGGGGTGTCGCCCCGGATGGAATCCAAAAGTTTCTCAGTTGAGCTTAACTCACTGGAATCTGTCACAGCAACCTCTTTAAATGGTTCTAAATTTTGTTATATATTTTCAAGAAGACTAATTAACAAAATACACCTGACAGAAAAAAAATAGTTCCGGTAAAATTTCACCGGTACTATTCTTTTGGCTTAAGATTAAGCTTCACTTTTCAAGCTTCTCTTAATGAACAATCCTGTGCTTTTTCTTTATTAAAAAGACCTTCACCAATCACCCAATTTGTGTAAAAACGCATTAGCTTAATCCGACTTTTCAGGGTTTGTCAATTATATTCTCACCATTAAGTCATCATACTATATTGAAAAAATTAACTTTTATCCTAGCACAATCATTACAAAAATATAATCAGTTGATATTAGGGAACATGAAATATATCATATCTAAACTCATTATAAATTTGATTGGCTTGCAGACACGCCCGTAATGACCTTAACATGAAAATCTACACCAAAATTCTGCTTCCAACCCTCCCGCTTGTTTTTTTCTTTCTGGCGGCAACCATTTTGATTACTTACCATTTTTCGCGTACAGCCCTTTTTGATCTCGGGGAGATCTGGCTTTCCACGCACCTGGATACGGCCATGAAAATCACCCGCGATCAGGAAAAAATTCTTCATGACTCAACCAGGGAGCGGCACGTTCCGGCGGTGGATCCCATGGATGAGGTGCACGGCGCCATTAACCGGATGCAGCCCTATCTGTATGGTTTGTTCATTTCAGCGGCCATTATCATTTCCCTGGTTCTGATGGGTTTAACCGCCCATCTGACCCATCCGTTCAAGGCGCTTCTTCTATGCACCCAGGCCTTTGGCAAGGGTGACCTTGACACCAGAATCAATATTCAGTCCGACGATGAATTCGGTGTTCTGGCAAAAGAATTCAACCAGATGGCATTCAGGCTCCAGGACAGCCTGGCCGCATTAAAACAGACTGAAGAGCATTTGAGGACTTTAAAAGAGCGTACCAGGGATCTGCAGGCAGCCAACAAAGCCTTGAATAATGAAATCCAGATCCGCAGACAAAAGGAAAAGGAGCTGGAACAGGCTAACCAGGTAAAAAGTGAATTTCTGGCCAATGTCAGCCATGAAATCCGAACACCTTTAAACGCGATTCTTGGTTTCAGCGAACTTTTGGAAACAATGATCAGTGAAAAGCAGCAGACCAGCTACCTTTCAGCCATAAATACAGCCGGGAAAAACCTTTCCGACCTGATGAACGACATGCTGGACCTGTCCAAAATAGAGGCCGGCAAACTGGAAATTAACCGGGAGCCTGTCCCATTAACTCACATTCCCGCGCCTGCGGCTGCAAGCAAATCAGCCTGGACCCGCATGCGGTTTGCCAAAGACCGGGTTCTTATTGTGGATGACCAGCGGGAGATCCGGTTCATGCTCAGGGAAGTTCTGGAGAAAATCAATCTTGAGGTCATTGAAGCGGCAAACGGCTGCCAGGCGCTTGAGCATGCCAGGGCCCAGAAACCTGCCCTGATATTCATGGACCTGAAGATGCATGGAATCGACGGCGTGGAAACCGCAGCCCGTTTGAAAGCAGACCAGGACGTTGCCCATATTCCCATATGTCTTATGACCGCCGGCATGACGCTGTGGTCCGAAGATGATCTTGAATCCCGGGGATTTGCCTGTATCCTTGCCAAGCCCATTGTCATAGACAGCCTGATGGCGGTTTTAACGCGGTTCATCAACCCGGTGGCTGATTCCACGGATGGATCTGCTGCGCTAAGCCGGCTGGACACCCTGGACCAGGACAGTCTGCCGGCAGAATTCCTGGACAGATTGCACAAGGATATTACCCCCCATATTCCACAAACCCGGGAGGCAATGAAAATATCCGATGTCCAGCGCTTTGCCGTAATGATCACTGAAACCGGAAACGTTTTTAACATCCAACCATTCAAAGCATTTGGAGAAGCGCTTTTCCAGTTGTGTAACACCTTTGACATTGAAAAGATCCGGACATGTCTTGACTATTTTATCCGGACCATCGACAGGATAGGCAAAAAGTCCTAAGGGAGTTCCCTGCCCGGGGCGATAAGACTGCGAATCCATCCTAAAAATGTATTTCCTTCCAGGCAGTCTTTTTCAGCAGTTTCCAGAACCTTTGTCATCTTTTCCGTATCGCTGTACCGGTCTTTGCGGGTGATGATTTCCCGGGCCGGATCAAGCGCCCGGATGACCCTGGCCGGGTTGCCGGCTGCCACAGTATTGGCAGGGATGTCGCAGGTGACAACAGCGCCTGCCCCGATAATGGTATTTTTCCCAATGGTTACGCCTTTGCACACAATGGCGGAGTCGCCGATCCACACATTTTCATCCAGAACCACCTTTGACCGGGTG
>NZ_JBFXHE010000138.1:6215-10066 GCF_050177295.1 Desulfobacter sp. | reverse complement strand
AAACACCTGCGGCACAGATGGCCGGCAATGGAATTTTAAGTATTCCCATTGCAGAGCAGATTTTTTACAAGGATCCTGTCTGGGCTGCACCCCTATTATGGCGCAGTGAATTCAGAAACGTCTTACCGCTTTATAAAGTATTCAAGAACCTTCCCCATTAAACCGTTTATTGAAGAATAGCGTTCCACAGGCACAGACAAGATTTCTTCCCGGGTCTGTATGTATTCACCTTCAACCAATTCATCTTGGCAGTTTTCGACAATTGCTTTGGCAGAAGATGGTGTGGTTTCCAGGTGAAATTGCAATCCGATAACCTTGCTGCCGATTTGAAAGGCTTGGTTTTCACACCCCTTACTCTCTGCAATCCGGACAGCACCTTCGGGTAGGCTAAAGGTTTCTCCATGCCAATGAAACACTTCCGTTTGTTTGGGGAACTGAAAAGACAAAGCGTTTTCAGATTTAACCGCTTTCACTGGAAACCAACCGATTTCCTTGACCGGGTTGGGGAAAACTTTGCCTCCCATGGCAGCCGCAATGAGCTGGGCCCCCAGACAAATACCAAGAACGGGTTTGCCGGCTGTAACCGCGCTTTTGATGAACTCTTTTTCCCCTACCAGCCAGGGATGTTCTGATTCATCGTTGACGCTCATGGGACCACCCATGACAACGAGTAAGTCAATGTCCTCTATTGGGGGCAGATTTTCAAAATTATAAAACCGGGTGCATGATATTGTGTAACCGGCATTTCTAAGCCATGGCTCAATGGAGCCCAAACCCTCAAAGGGGACATGCTGAAAATAATGTGCCTGCATTTTTATCCTTTTTTGAAAAACGGCAATTGGTCTACCTGATCCTCGCCAAACACCATAATCCCGTTCTGCCTTAAAAGTGCGGTTGTCACACCCATGCCGTCTACAAGAGACCGGCTGAAACTGCCGTCATAGATCCGGCAACTTCCGCAGGACGGGCTTTTCTGTTTCAACAGGGCTGTTTTGATACCACGGGCAACCGCTTTGTCCAAAGCTGCCTGGGCCCCTTTGATAAAAAAATCCGTAACATCAATCTCCCGGGTCTTCACCCGGGCTGTTCCCGCCCAGACCCCCGGGCCGCCCCCGGGGGTGATTTCTGCCGGTGGACGGGGCACAGGAAGGCCGCCGTCCATTTCCGGACAGACCGGAACCAGCAGCCCTTTGGCCTGCCACAGGTTTATGCGTGGGCATTCAAAGGGACAGGATCTGCCGTCATAGCGCACCGGCTGTCCCAGAAGACAGGCTGAAATCAGTATCTGTTCCATGGAAAAATCTTATATCAGCATTGCCTTGGTTTGTAAAAATTTCTTGACTAAAATACAAAATTAATGCGATGAATGATAATTCATTTTAGGTCCGCCGCAAGCCCAAAATAAGATAAAAAAAAAAGTTTTTTGATAACTTGTTGTAATCTAATTATATTAATAAATAATTAATATGCGGACAATAACACGAATTCAAAATATAACTGCAATATTATAATGAAGATTTGTTCATTAACAAATTCATAGTGAGGAGGACACATGGCACAGGTAATTTCCGACCAGCGGGACATTGATTTTGTTGTTCACGAGATGCTCCAGGCCCATACCCTGGCAGAACTGAACGACAATTATGCTGACTTTAACCAAAAAACCATTGATATGGTTATTAAAGAGGCAAAAAATCTGGCAATCAAGGAGCTTCTGCCCATAAGCAAAGAAGGGGATGAGACCGGCTGCACACTTGAAAACGGCAAGGTCTCCACGCCGCCGTCTTTCAAGCGCGTATTTGATCTGTTCAATGAAGGTGAATGGCTCGCCCCCACCGAAGATCCCCAATGGGGCGGCCAGGGCATGCCATTCACCGTTGCCGCGGCAACTGCTGAATATTTCAACGGCGCCAACTACCCGTTCATGATGTACTGCAGCCTCACCCAGGGTGCAGGCCATCTTGTTGAGCATTTTGGCACCCGGGAACAGAAAAACACCTATCTTAAAAACATGTACACCGGCAGATGGACCGGCACCATGCTGCTCACAGAACCGGGGGCCGGATCCGATGTCGGTGCACTGACCACCAAAGCCATCCCCAACAGCGACGGTACTTACAACATTGTGGGTGAAAAGATTTTTATCTCCGGCGGCGAACATGATCTGGCGGAAAATATCATCCATCCTGTGCTAGCCCGCATTGAAGGCGCCCCTGCCGGTACCAAAGGCGTTTCCCTGTTCCTGGTTCCCAAATTCCGGGTTAACCAGGACGGCTCTCTGGGCGAATTCAACGATGTCGTCTGCACCGGCATTGAGCATAAAATGGGCATCCACGGCAACTCCACCTGCTCCTTGTCCCTGGGCGCCAAAGGCAACTGCGTGGGCACCCTTTTAGGCGAAGAAAACAAGGGCATGAAAGCCATGTTCCTGATGATGAATGCAGCCCGGCTGCTCGTTGGGGTCCAGGGCTTTGCCTGTGCCACAACCGCCTATATGTATGCCCTGGATTATGCCAGAAACCGTATCCAGGGCCGGGATCTGATGGAGATCATGAACCCGGATGCCCAGTCCGTTGCCATCTTCCGCCACCCGGATGTGCGGCGCCAGCTCATGGTGATGAAATCCAATGTGGAAGCCATGCGTGCCTTGATCTACTTTGTCCATTACTGTATTGACATGTCCAGACATGCGGCAACCGGTGAAGAAAAGGCCAAGTACCAGGGGTTTATTGAAGTACTCACCCCCATTGCCAAGGGGTATGTCACAGACCGGGCCTTTGAGGTCTGCTCCCAGGGGATGCAGGTTTACGGCGGTTACGGATTCATCGAAGAGTATCCCATGGCCCAGTTGCTGCGTGACGTCAGAATCACCCTGATCTACGAAGGGACCAACGGCATCCAGGCCATGGACCTTCTCGGCCGGAAACTTGGCATGAACAAGGGTAAACCCGTCATGGACCTGTTCGGTGAAATGCAGAACACAATTGCCCGGGCCAAGGATATTCCGGTGCTTGAAAAAACAGCGACCAGGGTTGAAGAGGTGGTGAACAAATTAGGTGAAGTAGCCATTCACATGGGCACCATGGCCATGGGTCCCAAAGTGCTTGCCGCCTTTGCCAATGCCCATCCATTCCAGGATGCCACCGGAGACACCATTTTTGCGTGGTTGCTGCTGTGGCGCGCTGTGACCGCCGCCACAAAACTTGAAAAGGCCAAAAAGAAAGACATCCCCTTTTACCAGGGCGTTATCAAAAGTCTTGAGTTCTATGCCCAAACCGTACTGCCCGTCACCATGGGCCGGTTTGCGGCACTGCTTGGCACAAGCGCCGTGGCTGTGGACATTGAAGACAACATGTTTCCCGGCTGATTAAACCGGTTGTTTTGTTTCTTGAAGTTGCATTGAAAAAGGGTTAAATTCGGAAAAAATATTTTGGGGTCCCAGGTAATAATTATTTTTTGTAAATCACAGGAGATATAATGACACTGCCTGCTCATCCGGCGCTTCAATACCGCTGGCAATTGCGCGAAGACAATGAAAAAGACAAATTCGTTCTGGTCTACTATGGACTGCGCAATCCCCCCCGGAACACCCAGTCTGTTCTGAACATTGATTCTCAGATCGCCGGAGCCGTCGCTGCCCTGGATGGAAGCCGTGCCCTTGCAGACCTGCCCGATACCCTGACTGCCCATCCTGGATTCATCTGTCTGGTGGAAGAAGGCGTTATCGTTGACGCCTGTGATCTCCGGCAACCCGCAACCCCGGAGAATCGCAGGCAGTGTGCCCGCTGCATCAACGATAATTACCTTATCCCCGGCCTTGAATTTGACGAAAACGGTGTCTGTGCCTTCTG
>NZ_JBFXHE010000138.1:0-6115 GCF_050177295.1 Desulfobacter sp. | reverse complement strand
GCGGTCAAAGATCCGAAGCTTCCTGTACCCGAACTGCGCAGGCTCAAGACGAACGAGACCTACGGGACATGGAAGGAGGCCGGCGAACTGATCAAAAAGGAGATGGCGTGGCAGACGCCTCCCGGCCATAAAGGGCTGCTTCATACCAGTTGCCGCATTGAAACTGTCAAGGATTATTGTCAATTCATGCGATTTAAAAATATGCGCACCACCTTTTTCCCCCAGTCGGTTGTCGAGGTCAGTGCCGGGGTCTATTTCGGACTGCTCTCCCGCGAGCAAGGGCTGGCTGAGCTGGAATGTCTCGGATATTATGGGGAACCCGCGCCCCTGGCTCCCTTGCTTGACGACCTGGGTATCTTGGAAAGGGAAGGGCACGGGGAAATGCGGTTTTCACTCTGCGGCTGCTGCGGCCCAAAGGGGGTATAATGGATTTTCTGGACAGAACCCGGCCGATCCTGGAGGAGAGCGGGTTGGCTATCCTGAGGCAGAAAGAGGTTGCATTGGCCGGACTGGGGGGCGTCGGAGGCGGGGTGTTTCTCGCTTTGGTCCGTTGCGGTGTGACCCGTTTCAGGCTGGCGGAAAAGGGCATCTTTGATCCGCCGGACATGAACCGTCAGGCCGCAGCATTCGGGACCACCATGGACCGGCCCAAGCTGGATGTGTACATGGAACTGGCCCGGTCGATAAATCCCGGCCTTAAGATGGTCCCGTACCCGGATGGCATCAATGCCGGCAACCTCAACGAATTTCTTGACGGCGTCCATGCCTATGTCGCTGTGATTGACGCTGAAAAAGGGGAAGAGGTGAAACGGATGACCCCGGCCATGCAGGAGCGTCACCATATCCCGGTCTTTACCTGCGGCGCGGTCGGTTTTGGGGCGATCATGGTCAACTTTGCGCCCGACGGTATGAAGGGGGACGAATTCTGGACCATTGCCCGGAAGGGCGACTCCGGCGGCGGACTCCTGCCTTCGGTCATGCAGCGTGACTTCTGTAAGCCGGTCATGGAACGGGTGGAGCAAGGATTGTCGGCCGACGTGGTGCCTACCACGGCCATTGGCGGGCTGGCAGCCAATATCCTGCTGGCCGGCGAAGTGCTTGCCTATTTCCTAGCTGATACAGGCCTGATGGAGCGGGCCCCGGTGTTTGCCCCGGAATATGTGGTCCTGGACATCATGACCCAGCGGCTGACAGTGGCTGATATCAACCGGCCCGGGCAAGGAATCGCCCGGAGCACCGGAAGGAGGAATATATGACAAAAAAAGCCATTCCAGTGGAACCGGACCAGGAGTGGACCGTCCACAGGTTTCGCCCCCAGGATGCCCCGGGCGTCATTGATCTGTTTCGTTCGGTTTACGGGGACAAATACCCGGTACCTACCTATCTTGAGCCTGAACTTCTGGCCAGAGAAAACCGTGAAGGCCGGGTGATCTCCTCGGTGGCCACTACTCCTTCCGGCGCTGTTGTGGGGCATCATGCCCTTTTTAATTCCGCCCCCAACCCCAGAATATTTGAAAGCGGGGCAGGCGTGGTGCACCTGCTCTACCGGGGCGGCCGCGGCATCACCACCCACCTGTCCAGCCATGGCGTTGAGATGGGCAAAACCAGCCCCGGAATAGACCTGATTTACGGGGAGACCGTCTGCAACCATCCCTTTTCCCAGAAAGCAATGAATAAGGCGCGCATGATTTGCCGGGCCATGGAGGTCAGCCTCATGCCTGCAGCCGCCTATGTTAAGGAACAAAGCGCTGAAAGCAGAGTATCGACCGTTCTGGGGTTTCTCACCCTCAAGCCCAGGCCCTGCACGGTCTTTGTTCCCCGGGGACTGGAACACCATTTTTCCCTTTGTTACGAGGGCCTGGATGATACGCGGACCTTTGAGGCCGCAGGAGGGGTGCCCGGATCCCCGGAAAGCCGAATCCATACCCAGATTTTTGAATTCGCCCAGGTGGCCCGGGTGGCGGTGCATGATGCGGGAAAAAATTTTCAGGCCCGGATCACGGCTGAAGACGAACGTCTGACCCGCCAGGGCATCCGGGTAATCCAGGTCTGGCTTAACACCGGCCAGCCCTGTGTGGGGCAGGCCGTGGACCATTTAAAGGCCATGGGCTACTTTTGGGGCGGGGTGCTGCCCCAGTGGTTCGGTACCGACGGCATGCTCATGCAAAAGGTTCTGGATGACCCGGACTGGGAAGGCGCCGTGCTGGCGAACGAACGCAATGCGCAGATTGCCGGTTTGGTGCGCCGGGAATGGGCCCTGATCCAGGCAAAACCCGGGTCAGTGCTTTAAGGAGGTGTTAAGGGACAAGCCCGGAGCCTTTAACGCGCGCGGCAAAGGCTCCGGGCCTGGTTGCGGCCCCGCCCGGGCCAAATGTCTGGGTGGGGCCGGGGCCGTTATTCATGCGTTACTTGGTTTGGATGAGTTCATATCCCGACATTGTCAGCTTTGCCGGGGTCTTCATGTTGTCGATGTTGCCCGGCATCTTGACCAGCGGATACCACAGGGACATGCACAGGCAAAGGAGAAGGATGCCGAGGATTGACCGGAACAGCAAGACCTTGAACGCCTCCCACTGGGAAAAATACCCGAAGCCGTAGGCAATCAGGGTGGGAGGACAGCCGATGACCAGCAGTACAAAGGTGGTGGCCAGAGGAACGGCCATGGCAATGGGGGCCACAGGCGTTCCGGCCAGGTCTGCCATGGGCACCATCACAGGCACCAGCAATGCCGTGGCCGCCGCATTGGCCATGAAGCTTGTGATTACGGCACTCAGGGCGGATGCGCCGGCAGCCACCACAGGCCAGGGCGCACCCGTGAAGATCGGAAAAATCTGGGTCGCAAGCCATTTGCCGGCACCGGTGTCGAGCATGGCCACGCCCAGGGAGAATCCCGCGCCGAAAACCATGATGGGGTTCCAGGGATATTCGGCCAGACAACGTTTCCAGTCCACGACGTTAAAGACCATGCACACGACGATAAACAGGCCGCCAATGGCTGAGACGTGAATCTTTGTAATGTCTGTCAGGAACCAGAGCACAAAGGTGCCGGCAAGAATCCAGGCGAGCTGTTTTTCTTTTTTTTCCATGGGCGGCATTTTTTCGACGGCCAGTTCGAGGGGCAGTTCCTTGATCTTTGGCGGATAGATGATCCAGACCGCAAGCCAGGTGGCAAGTCCCAGGGCCATGGACGGTACGAACTGGTATAACATGTATTCCATGAATCCGATGTTGTAACCGGTAATCTGGAAGAGCAGTTCCGCCGAAGCCGGGGACCGGCCGGAGCCCAGGAAGGTCGCACCGCCGCCACAGGCGGAGCCCAGGGGTATCATGAACATGAAATGCTTGGTAAAACTGTTGCTCTTGTCAGCGGTCAGCCCCATTTTCAGGAACATGGGCATCATGGCATAAAGCAGGATAATGGTGATGGTGGCATCATGGGTCCACGCCGCAAGAAAGGTGGCGCCCATGCACAGCGTGAAACTGAGGCGCTTGACGTTTCTGCCGCCGATTTTGAGAATATACGACATCAGGCGGTTGGGTATGGTGGTCTGCCCGAGCATGACCCCGAGCATGATGATGAAGAAAACAAAAACAACACTCCTGTTGGCATAGGGTTCCCACGCGGCTTTGGAGGACTGAATGTTAAAAATGATCAGCCCGCAGCCCACCAAGATGGAGGTGACGCCGATGGGAATGGCCTCGGATGTCCACAACAGAACCACCGTCGCCAAAAGCGCCAGAAAGGCATGGCCCCGCACACCCAGGTCTGCCGGGGTGGGAATCAGCCAGATCAGAACACCTGCGGCAATGGAAATGACAATCCATTTAAGGGTAAATTTCTGGTCTTTTGGTGCGCCGCCTTCCTCTGCCACAGTTGCAATATTCAGTTCGTGACTCATGTGATCCTCCAATCCGGTCATCTGGTGACGATGCTTACGATTTCAAAGAAAAGGTCCTGTTCCCTCAGAATACCCACAACTTTTTTGTCTGATGTGACGATCAGGCGGGTTCTCTGGGTTTTGAACAGCAGGTCCGCCACCTCCATGAGGTTTGCGTCTTTATCAATCATGGGCGGGGAGTCCAGGGTGAGTTCACCGATTTTTTTATCGGCCAGGGTCCTCATCTGGATGGTGAAAAGTCCGTCCCACCCCCCGGTGAATGCGTGGGAAAACCGCACACTCTCCGCCCTGGAAGATTCCGGGACAGACAGATACCCGGGTCTTACCTCCCGGATCAGGTCTTTCATGCGGAGCAGTCCGGCGTAATTGCCGTCCCTGTCAAACACGATGAGGGACCGGTGGCCCGCTTCCCGGATCATGTTTCCGGATACCAGTTGGGTCTGGGAATCCATGAGTTTGCCCACTGCTTCCCTGATGGTGGTATCAACGGTGACCGTGGTGTAGTCGTCCACTTGGGTCATGATGTCCTTGACCTTTTTTTCCGTACGGGCCGCATCGGTATTCACGACTGCATAGGCCTCTTTTATTTTTGCGGCAAGGATGTCGATGTCACAGGGCTTGGCCAGATAATCAAAAGCGGCAAGCTTGCGGGAATTGGCGGCTGAATCCTGGGTCCCGTGCCCTGTGAGCATGATGACCTGGGTTTTTGGGGAAATCGTCTTGATTTCCGCAAGGGCTGCTTCCCCATCCATTCCCTCCATTTTGACATCCAGCACGACCACGTCGCGGGGGGTTGCCCGGAGGATTTGAATGGCCTCTTCTCCGGACCCCGCAATGGTGGTGTCAAATCCTTTTTTTGTTAAGAGCATTGATGCGGTTTCACGAAATCGATCTTCGTCATCAACCAACATCACTTTTATTTTTTGGGTCATGTTTCATTCTCCTTAAAACATGTTCAATCGTTGCGGGCCAACCACGACGAAATACCACGTCGGCCCAGGTTCTGACTTTTAGGGTATGGCGTTATCGGATTTGCTTATGCTCTTAGTTGTTCAATGGTTTTCTTGGCGTTGTTTCCTCCGTTGTTAGAGTGCTGGATACACCCGCCATCTCCGGCATACGAAGAGTCGGGGATGCTGGGATTACAGCAATTTGTATGCCGTTGCAACAACGAATCTGAAAAACAGTTAACACGCTGTATTTGTTTATTTTAAATACACACCCCGCCAACAGAAAATCAGGGGGCGGTGTCAGGAAAATTTTCAATTTGATAATCTTTTATACAGCCCTGAAAAAGAAGGGTTTCAAGATTGAGGCAAAAGAACAGGCCGTATCAAAAACGGCTAAAGCAAACTTAAAAAAATCGAAATATCCCTGGCAGGTCTCTGAAGATCTCCGGAGGATTCCCGTCACTTTCTAAATTTTTTTCAACTGCTGGTCGAGGGGCAAAAACACAGGCTTGTCTGCGTACAACGGTTCGCAGGAAGCCTTTCGTTTTTTTACCCCAAACGCGTTCATTTGACGCATCAAGCAAAGGAGAAAACATGAAAGAGACGTACACAACCCAGCAATACCTTCAAGGTCTTAAGTCGGTAACATGCCGGAGCCGGCAGGAAGGGATTACCGTGGAGATGACCCCCTACGCAGCCTATGATCAATCCACCGATCTCCTGGTGGCGGACGGAAGAGTCCAACCGGTGTTTTACGGAGGAGAGGCACAATATGTGCTGTTGCGAAAAAGTGATCTGGATACCGGCGACGCCTGGCAGGTATTTCCGGATTTCAGGAGAAAGTATCAGGAGGCGGATCTTGTGATCCATGGGATTCAAAAAAAATATGAAGATTTGAAACAGCACCTGGGTCAGTCTCTCAGGGAAGCAAGGATGGTGCTATGCCTGTTTGCGGCAATGGGAACAACACCGTTGAACGCCTTATGGGTCCTGGTTTGGATCCGGCAGATCCAGTCGGAGCTGACAGATCTTTCCTGTTGTTTAAAACAGGATCTGCAGGACGCATATAAACGAATCAGGGATAATCAGGGCATAACCTTCTGCAGGTCGGGCCTTATGTACGCCGTGATGCTACGGTGCGATCTGATGCTGAACACCCCTGAAAACATCCGCATGATTCTGCCTGAAATCCGGGATACCTATCTGCTTGAAAACGGGCTTCCCCTGTTTTCATCCAACCTCTCGGCATGCCTGGGGCCCAGGTGC
>NZ_JBFXHE010000137.1:0-10090 GCF_050177295.1 Desulfobacter sp. | reverse complement strand
GTGTCGTAACATTGTGCATCATCAATCAGAGTCTTTATGTTTAGCTGCATCCGTTGGGCTCCTATGGTGAATTGGGTCAAAGAATTCACCCTCTACCATTATACGACCCTGAAACGCAACATGAGCCAAACCCTTTTGTTATGATGACGTCTATCTTCCGATTCAACGGGCGCTGCATTATCGAAAGGAAAAGATCGCGGCCCGGCAGTTGATTCCTTTGAAACGCGCCAAGATAATCGGAGAGTCCCCTGTTCTTCGGCAATGTCTGGATGAAGTGGGGAAGGCGGCCTCAACCGACGCCGGTGTCCTGATAACCGGAGAAACCGGTACAGGCAAGGAGTTGTTTGCAAGAGCGATACATGAAAACAGCAAAAGAGCAGACCGGCCTTTTGTGGCGGTTGATTGTGGTGCACTGACGGAAAGCCTTATTGAAAGCACCTTGTTCGGGCATGAAAAAGGTGCCTTCACAGGAGCCGCATCAAAACAAAAAGGCCTTATCCTGGAGGCAGACGGCGGAACGTTGATGCTGGATGAAATTGGAGATATGCCGTTATCCGTTCAAAAAAACTGTTGAGGACGCTCCAGGAAAAAACCGTGCGCGCGGTTGGGGGAAATAAAGAAATTTATGTTGATCTCCGGCTGATTTCTGCAACAAACCTTGATCTGGAAAAAATGGTGAAAAACAATCAGTTCAGGGAAGACCTTTTTTATCGGATACATGCCATGAGAATTAATTTACCCCCTTTGCGAGAAAGGGGGACGGATATTGATGAAATTATCATCAAAAAAATTCATGAACTGTCTGTCTATTATAAAGTTCGCGCAAAAGGTATTTCCTCGGAGTTTTTTGAAACACTTCGGCAAAACCCATGGCCGGGTAATATTCGGCAACTCATTAATGTGCTGGAATACGCCTTGGCTTCTGCCGGCAGTGATCCGACACTGGTCCCCAAACATCTTCCCCCGGAGTACAGGCTGGTCGGGATTGATTTTGACATGGCCGAAGAGAACGATACGACCCGGATGATTGACGAAGTCTTAACTTTTAATGGCGATTTTCCGCGGCTAAATGTATTCAGACAGACTTTGGAAAAAATATATCTGGAAAGACTGCTTAAAAAAGCCGACGGCAACCGTAAAACCGCATCCAGCTTATCAGGTATTTCCCAGTCGCAACTCTATACCCTGCTGGGCAAATATAACCTCCCCGGCTTTGGTTCCCAATAAAGAGACCCCCTTCTCTCTCGATCATCAAGTCTCAATCTTATTTTGATTCTTTTCTTATATTCCGGAAAACTGGAATTGAGTCATTTTTAAATATAGGAATATCCGTTTTTTTGCCATTATAAATAATTGCAAATTATTTATATAACTATCTATTATAATAGGTTATATTTTTTTATACTGTTTATTGGCATACTTTCTGCTTTCATAGGCTACATCTATAATTTTTAGTCCAATAATTTTGTATCGTATGTAGAGGATAGTACCAGACATGAAGGTTATTATATTCTGTTCAAGTCAATCCGAATTGAGTACGCCCCTTGAGTTGAGCCGCCCCATCTCTTTTTACAACAGACTTTTAGTGATATTCTTTCTGCAAATTTTTATACTCCTAATTCCCATTTCGCTTTATCGGACTTCTTTTGCCGGTCAGCCGCCTCGGGTATCTCTAACTTTTGCGGAAAATGACCGGCTGAAAAATCACACGTCCGACATTGAGCGCTGGTATAACAGCCACGGGCTGATCGGGTCTACCAAGATTTACACTCTGGTTGCGGGGGGAATTTTCCTGGGACTGCTGCTCCTGGGACTGGCCGCCATCTCCTTTTTTTTAAAACGCCGGTTAAATGAAAAAATAATCCGTCTGGATCAAAGCATGCAGCACGTCGTCCAGAGCGAAGCCAGATTCCAATCGCTTTTTGATTTACTACCTTTTTCCTGCACCGTGAACGACATGAGCGGACGGCTTATTCTGGCCAATGAATATTTTTGTAACACTTCCCAAAAACCGCTGGAAGAAATTATCGGTTTTACCATGGAAGAGTTGGGTAGAACCGTGGATCCTGAGGCAAAAAAAAGAATCGAAGCCGAAATAAAAAAGAACGGTTCTGTTAGTGGTGTTGAAATCGATGTCGTGCAAAACGGCAACACTTACCACATTTTGTTTTCAAGCTGCCTGATTGACTGGAAAAATGAAAAGGCCATACTCTCCTCCACGGTCGATATTACAAAGCGGAAACGTGCCGAAGAAGCCGTGAAACAAGGTGAGGAAAATCTTCGTGTCACGTTGAACTCCATTGGCGATGCGGTGATTGTCACCGATATAAGCGGACGGATTACGATCATGAACCCTGTGGCCCAGCAGTTGACGGGATGGAATGAAAAAGCGGCGGCTGAGCAGCCTTTTAAAACCGTTTTTAACATTGTCAATTCAAAGAGCCGCGATCCTGTTGAGAGTCCGGTACAAAAAGTGCTTTCAACAGGTAAAGTCGTCGGCCTTGCCAATCACACCATGCTGCTGGCCCGGGATGGTGCTGAGTACCAGATTGCTCACTCCGGTTCCCCCATCCGCAATGATCATGGTGACATCAAAGGTGTGGTGCTGGTCTTCAGGGATGTAACCGAGGCGTATAAAATGGCGGCGCGGCTCCGGCAGGCAGAGAAGATGGAGGCCATCGGCATACTGGCCGGAGGGATTGCCCATGATTTCAACAATATTCTATCCTCGCTTCTGGGATTTACCCAGCTTGCCAAAATGGAAGCAGGCGATAATGAAACCCTGAAAAAATATCTGGATTCAGTGTCTACATCCGGTCTGAGAGCAAGGGATCTTGTCAGCCACATTCTTACGTTCAGCAGAAAATCCGATGTCAAAAGGCGAAAAATATTAATCGACCCGATCATCAAGGAGACCTTGAAATTCATCCGGGCATCCTTGCCGTCCAATATCCGGATTCACCAGGACCTGAGGGTGAAACGTGCCAGGATAATGGGAGATACGACCCAAATCCATCAGGTTTTGATGAACCTGTTTGCCAATGCGGGTTACGCCATGAAAAATAAGGGCGGGAAGCTTGAGGTGGTGCTTGACATGATCGCCATCGACCGGACCGACACCATGCAATTTAATAAGATCAAACCGGGACTGTATTACAGCCTGATGATTTCCGATACCGGCTGCGGCATTCCACATGCCATTATTGACCGAATATTTGAACCCTTTTTTACCACAAAAAACAGGGGCGAAGGCACAGGTATGGGACTTTCCACTGTTTTCGGCATACTTAAAGAAATGGAGGGGGGGATCTCCGTATATAGTGAGGAAGGGATCGGCACCACCTTCAAAGTGCTCATACCGGCTCATGCGCAGAGCGAGCGGTTGGACACAACGCCTTTGGAAAGTAAACTGATATCCGGGGAGGGGAATATCCTGATCGTTGATGATGAGGAGCCCATCGTACAAAGCAGTCAAGGGATTTTATCCAGTCTTGGTTATTCGGTTACCGGCACCACCAGCAGCCTGGAGGCGCTGGAAGAGATTGAAAAAAAACCAAAATTTTTTGATCTGGTTTTAACAGATATGACGATGCCTGAAATGGACGGCCTTACACTCGCCCGCCGGATCAAGTCAATCAACCCTGAAATCCCCATTGTCCTGTGTACGGGCTTCAGTGAAGGATTGACAAAAGAGATGTGCCGATCAGTCGGCATCTGTGATCTGATCATGAAACCCATGATTGCCGGCGAATTATCCAACGCCGTAAATAGCGCCTTGAACAAGAGGCCTGGAAAGGAAACAAATTAAACAAAGGAAATATCATGAAAAAACTTACTTTAAAATGGAAACTTATTGTCAGCGGTATCCTTATCGCTCTGATTCCCTTATCTGTTGTGGGGATTTTTGCCATTGTCAAATCTTCCCAGGCCATCCGGGAACTGGCGGAGAGTCAAAGCCTGATGGCAGCTCAAAATTTTTCCACCATGGCAGACAATTTTGTGAAACAGGAAATCAAACTGGCCCAAAGCATGGCCGCATCTCCCGTTATTACTGACGCCATGGCAAATGCAGCTCTGGGGCAGATGGATGCCATAACAGCCTTGGATAACTATTTATTTTTAGAATTTCAAAAAATAGGCAACGGATATGATATGTTTTTTATTACCGATCCAAACGGTATGCTCATATCCGATACAGACCATGGTAATTCGAGAATAAAGAAAGTATCCGCTTCAGACCGGGACTATTTTCAAAAAGCCCGGTCCGGGAAAACCTCTATCGGCACTCCCGTGCTGTCCAAGATTACTGGGAACCCAGTCTTTGTTATTGCCGTACCCCTTAAAACCGATTTCGACAAATT
Source organism: Desulfobacter sp. (assembly GCF_050177295.1). Taxonomy (NCBI): domain Bacteria; kingdom Pseudomonadati; phylum Thermodesulfobacteriota; class Desulfobacteria; order Desulfobacterales; family Desulfobacteraceae; genus Desulfobacter; species Desulfobacter sp. Next base: position 5,729 of record NZ_JBFXHE010000137.1, on the reverse strand, counting down.
TGCCGGGGTTTTTGCCCTGGTGGTTCAACTGAACGCTTTGTCCGATAAAATAACCCGGACCCAAATCGGTAAAACAGGATATCCGTTCTTAGTGGATAACACCGGCAATACCATTGCCCACCCGAACAAGGATTTGATTTTAAAGGCCAATATCGGTCTCCTTGAGGGGATGGAAAATGTTTCAAAGCGGGTGCTGAACAAAGAAAGCGGTGTGGAAAAATATCAATTTAAGGGAACTAAGAAAATAGCAGGATTCGCCCATGCTGATATAACTGAATGGTCCATTATCGCGACCCAGGATGAGGCGGAGTTCATGGCACCTGTTTATATGATCCGCAATATGGTGCTTGCAGCCGCAGGCTTGTTTCTGACGCTCACCGTCATCGGGGTACTTGTATTTGTCAGAGGCGTGATGGCCCAGCTTGGGCATGATCCTGCAGAGATTGTAAGGATTGCCGACAGCATTGCCAAAGGGGATCTGACAGTACGGTTCAACACGGGCGGGAAAAAAATTACAGGGGTGTATGAGAACATGAAAAACATGACCCAAAATTTAACCCGGATGTTCAAGGACATCTCCGAAGGGGTCCAAACGCTGAGCTCTTCTTCCACGGAGTTGTCCGCCATTTCCCAGCAGATGGCGTCAGGATCTGAGCAGACATCGGAAAAAGCCGGCAATGTATCTGCTGCAGCCGAGGAGATGTCCACCAGTATGAACAGCGTGGCCGCAGCAACCGAGCAGACCGCAACCAACCTGCAGATGATCGTGGCTGCAGCAGAAGAAATGTCCGCCACCATCAATGAAATTGCCGAGAATATCGCAACAGGAAACCAGACCACGTCACAGGCGGTTCATAAAGCCGAGGAGATTTCCAAAAAGGTCGCTGAACTTGGCCGGGCTGCCGCAGATATCAGCAAAGTGACGGAGACCATTGCTGACATATCCGAGCAGACCAATCTGCTGGCCCTGAACGCTACCATAGAAGCGGCAAGGGCTGGACAAGCCGGAAAAGGGTTCGCCGTAGTTGCAGCAGAAATCAAAGCCCTTGCCCTGCAGACAGCGGAAGCCACAAAAGAGATCGGTTCCAGAATCGGCAACGTTCAGACTGCTACCGGGGAATCTGTTTCAGCCATCCAGGAAATTGTAACCATAATTGATGAAATCAATAAAATTGTCACATCGGTCGCAGCCGCCATTGAAGAACAGACCGCCACCACCCAGGAAATTTCAACCAATGTTAGCCAGGCAGCAGAAGGCGTCCAGGAAGTCAATCAGAATGTCAACCAGGCCTCGACCATTGCAGGTGAAGTAACTCAGGACATCCATGCCGTCAATCAATCGGCCGAAGAGATTAAAACCGGAAGTATCCATGTGAACAACAGTGCTTGTGAGCTGTCAAGGCTGGCTGAAAGTCTGAACGAAATGGTCAATCGGTTTAAATTAAAATAGCAGCATAGCAGGCTTCACCCATAAGATCATGCCGGTATTAGGGCTCGGAAAAAAGGAAGCTTTGATTTATACGTGCGAGTTATCCATAGAGTATGTTAAAATAAATATTGATTACAGAATGTAACCTCTTTTCGACACGGTCCCCTCCTGTATGGGAGGGGGGCTAAGGGGAGGGAACCCCATTAAGGTGGGGTTCCTTTAAATGTCATAAAAATTTGAACATAAAAAAATGCCGTTAAACAGAAAAAATAAATTTTTATGGTTTACAGGAATCTCGCTTCTGCTCACATTTATTGTCTTTTTATCTATCATGGCGATTTTCTGGTGCAGGCTCCCCTCCCTAAGCCAGGACTTTTTATTTAAAATCATCAAAGAAAATGGGATCTACTTTTTTATCAGCTTCATTTTATTTTTTGAGCTCGTCGGCTTCACGATCTATGCTTTTTTGAATAATTTTTTTATTCCTTTGACAAAAATCCCTGATGAAATATCCGTCATTTTAACAGTTAATTCTTCCCACCGGATCAATATCGAAGCCGGAAACGAAATTTTAGCGATCTCAAAAGCCATAAACCTTTTTGCGGATCATTACGAAACGCTGCAAAAAAATATAAAAGAAGAGATAAACAGAAAAAGAGCCGAACTCGAAATAGAAAAAAATATGCTCGCATTATTTTTCGACGAGCTCCCGCAAGGCATAATCGCCTGCAACACAGAAGGCGAGATAAATCTTTTCAACAAAAAAGCCAAAATCTTAGAGGCTCAAAACCATATTATCGGAATCGGCAGATCTATTTTCGATATTATCGATAAAGACATAATATTGAATGCGCTTTATGAAATAAACGTAAAAAACCCTAAGAAACATGTAGCGGCATCGTCTTCTTTCATAACTTTAAGCCCCGGCAATGTTTTGATACAGGCGGACATCTCGCCGATAACGGATCGGCGTGACAATTTTGCCGGATTTATGGTCGTTTTTTATAACATAGGAAAAGACTTTGAGCTTTACGCAAAAATTGACAACATCTTCAAATCCACCGCAACCAAGGTTCTTACTTATCTCGATAAGATAAAAAAAGAGAAAATGACAACACCGGAGATCGCTGCCATCGAAGAAAATTTAAAAAAGTCCGAACAAGACTATATCGAGAAGATAAAAGAGCGTCTGCCGTTTCTGGTGGTTTCAGACAGGGACATCATAACTACTGTCCAGAAAAGAGCCGGAGAAAAGCTTAACATATCCCTAAAGCCTGAGTTCCCGGCTCATATAAACTGGATAAGGATCGAAACTTACTCTTTTATTAATGCTTTTTTATCTATTTTGACCATTTTGAAAAATAAGACTTTTAAAAAAACGTTTAACTGCAAGCTTTTTAAAGAGGCAAATTTTCTGGCAATTTTTTTTCATATTCCGGATGCCGAGAAAAATTTGGATATTTTTAAAGATGATCATTTTTTTTTAACGCTGAAAGATTTTGTGAACTATCATGAGGCGCAAATCAGTTTAAGTTTTAATGAAAAGAGCGAAAAAGGGCTAAAAATTCTGATACCGCTTGCAGAGATGAAAGAGCCGGAGGGTGTGCGCAACATCGTGATTGAGCGAGAGGCCTACGAGCGGCCGGATTTTTTCGATTTCGATCTTTTTACAAAGCGGAAAACCGATTCCAAATTAAATGATATGCGTTTAAAAGATATCGTGTATACGGTTTTCGATACGGAAACGACCGGTCTAGATACCAGAAATGACCAGATAATTTCGATAGGCGGGGTCAGAATCGTAAACGGCAGGATTTTATGCGGAGAAAAATTCAACCAGCTTATAGACCCGAAAATAAACATTCCGCTCGAATCTGAAAAATTTCACGGCATAAATGATGAGATGGTTAAGGGAAAGCCCGATATAAAAGAAGTTTTGCCGCTTTTTTATAAATTTTCCAAAGATACGGTTTTGGTGGCGCATAATGCGGCATTCGATATGAAGATGTTTTCTATGAAAGAGGCCCAAACCGGAATAAAGTTTGACAACCCGGTTTTAGACACCCTCCTGCTTGCCCTAATAGTTTATCCTATGCACGAAAAACATAATATGGCGGCTATCGCGAGTTTTGCCGGCGTTGATATTGTGGGACGCCACACAGCTATCGGCGATGCCTCGGCAACGGCCGGGATCTTTCTTAAGCTTATTCCGCTTCTTGCTAAAAAAGGTATTCACACTTTAAATGACGCGATCAACGCCTCTAAAAAGACTTTATACTCAAAACTGAAATATTAAAATTAGACATTATACCGATTTTTCGTAACCTATTGATTTTACGGGGACGCTTATTTTTAAAGATCTAATAGAATCAAGCATTTATCCCAAATCGATATAATGTCTATTTATTATTAATCAGCCATGGAACAGTTTGAACTGGATCAGGAATACCAAGATGCCTCCAATATAGCCAAGCATTGCCAGCCAGCTGATTTTTTTCACATACCAGAAAAAGTTAATTTTCTCCAGGCCCATGGCAGCAACGCCTGCCGCCGAACCAATGATCAGAATAGAGCCGCCGGTTCCTGCACAGAAGGCCAGGAAGGTCCACAGGAAATTATCCACGGGAAATTGATGCATATCATACATCCCCATAGATGCGGCCACCAGAGGCACATTGTCAATGATTGCACTGATGAGACCGATCAACGCAACGATAATGCTTTGTTGACCAATGGTCTTGTTGAGCCAGGTTGCCAGTGCCGTCAGAATATGGGTATTTTCCAGGATTGCCACAGCCATCAGAATACCGACAAAAAAGAGAATGGATGCCATATCTATTTTGGCCAGGGCATGCACTATGGTCAGGTGCTGCTTTTCTTCGTCGGGTTTCTCCTTGTGGACAAGCTCTGCCACCAGCCAGAGAACGCCAAGACCGGTCAGGATTCCCATAAACGGCGGCAAATGGGTTATCTCCTTGAACACCGGCACCATGACCAGTGCTCCTAAGCCGACAGCGAACACCAGGTCCCGTTGGAACTTTGTGGTTGTCCCGGAGCCATTCTTTTCTGCTTTTTTCCCCACAGACTTGCCTTTGAGCATAAAGCTGACGACAATCAGGGGAATAGCAAGATTTGCGACGGACGCCAAGAATACCGATTTGATGATCCCTAATGAAGAGATCTGGCCCCCGATCCACAGCATGGTCGTGGTAACATCACCAATGGGAGACCAGGCCCCACCTGCGTTGGCGGCAATAACAATAATTCCTGCAAAAATCAGGCGGTCCTCGTGATTATCCAATAGTTTTTTGGTCAATGATACCATGACAATGGTGGTGGTCAGGTTGTCCAGCATGGCGGAAAGAAAAAAGGTGACAATCCCGATGAGTACAATCAGAACACTCTGACTGGTGGTGGTGATCCGGGAGGTAATCACCTCAAATCCGTCATGGGCATCCACCAGCTCAACAATGGTCATGGCCCCAAGCAGAAAGAAGATAATCTGGGCGGTGGCCGCAAGATTTTCATTGAGTTGTTCCGTCACCAGATGATGATTGCCCGTGGTAACGGCGTAAATGGTCCACATGATGCCGGCGCCCAGCAGGGCGGAAGCAGATTTGTTAACCCTGAGCGGATGCTCAAAGGCAATGGCCGAATAGGCCAGAACAAAAACGATTACTAACAGCGTATGCATAAAGCCTCCTCAAGCTTAAAATACAAGAAGGGATTATAATACTATAATTTTTTATTACAATAGGTTAGTGAAATATGTGTTGTGCGCAGGAGGCTGTTGCGAACCATACATATAAAATGGCAAGCAAAGTTGAGTGGTTGCCTTTGCGTATCCCTAAAACCTGCTGATGGCAGCGACTCTGGCCTGGCTGGCCTTTGCCAGATCCACAGGGGAAATCTTAAACGTATCCGGGTATTGTTTCCGGGTCTATAAATGTTTTATATGAAACTAGAGACAAGATACAAGAAACAAGAGGGCGAAGCGCCTGCCGCGCCCATTTTAGCCCTGAATTGTTGGAGTCTTTAGTTTCATTGTTTGTTGTGGGCTTGCGGCCCATGTGGGTTATTTAAAAAGTATGCATTTTTATCTACAATGCCCAGCCAACTTCTAAAATAAATAAAAGGAAACTCGATATGTTTGACTACCCCTTATACCTGAAGCAGCTGACGGCAGGAGAGCCGGTCAACAACCCTTTTCTGGATTTTTTACAGATCAAGGCCGAGACGGTTGAAAAAGGATATGCCCGGTTCAGCATGAAAATACGCCCCGAATTTCTCCAGGGTGCCG
>NZ_JBFXHE010000136.1:0-10129 GCF_050177295.1 Desulfobacter sp. | reverse complement strand
TTAAGTTGCATCAAAAAGTTGTTCATGACGGACTGAAGCTGCTGGGGATCGTTGTCGGCAGTGGCCTGCAGGCGAATGTCCAGGCCCCCGCTGTTGCCCAGCCCCATGATGGCGGGCGGCACAAACAAGTTGAGCTGGGCGCCCGGCTCCGCGGCCAGCCGGGCCTGCAGCTTTTGCTGGATGGCCATAATGCTCAGCTCAGGCGACTCACGTCTGCTCCAATGGTCAAGGCCGAACATGAAAAAGGCCACGTTTTCGGAAGAACCGCCCATCATGCTGAAGCCGGTGACCTGAATGGTGTAGTCGATCCCCGGTTCTTCGTGCAGCGGGGTCAACACATGCTCCAGCAGTGCCTCGGTACGGGCGCGGGTGGCCCCTTCAGGCAGTTGCGCCATCCCGAAAATGACGCCCTGATCTTCATCGGGCAGAAAGGCTGTGGAACTCATGTTGTACAGAAAATAGACACCGCCGAATACTCCAAGCAGGATCAGGATGGTGAAGACCAGTTTGCGGGCAATCCAGGTGCTGAAGGAAACATAGCTGCCCCGTAAACGGTTGAGCGCGGTATTGAACCAGAGCTTCGGGCCCTTCTCTTTGGGTTTGACCGCCTGGAGAAAAATTGCACAGAGCGCGGGGCTGAGCGTAAGGGCGTTGACTGTGGAAAAGAAGACAGCTGCCGAAATCGACACTGCAAACTGCTGGTAAATCTTGCCGGTGATGCCTCCCATAAATCCGATGGGAACAAAGATGGACAACAAGACCAACGTCGTGGCAATAACCGCGCCACTGACTTGTTGCATCGCCTTGATCGTCGCGCTCTTTTGGTCGAGTCCTTCGCTTTGCATAAGCTCCTGGACCCGTTCAACCACCACGATGGCGTCGTCCACCACCAGGCCGATGGCCAGCACCAGGCCGAAGAGCGTCAGCGTGTTGATGCTGTAGCCAAAGGCCGCCAACACCATAAAGGTGGCGCAGAGCGAGACCGGGATGGTGATTGATGGAATCAGCGTGGCGCGCCAGTTCTGCAAAAAAACATAGCAGACGATGACCACGAGCAGGAAGGTCAGCCCAAGCGTGGACACAATTTCACGGAGGCTGGTGCGGACAAATTCGGAGGCGTCGTAGGAGAGTATGGTTTCAAGACCTTCGGGATAATCCTTCTTGAGCCGCGTCAGTTCACTCTGCAACGCATCCATGGTGTCGAGGGCGTTGGAACCTGGTGTACGGCTCAGGGCCAGCACCACACAGGGAGCGCCGTTGTATTTGGCGGAAAAAAGATAGTTGTCCGAGCCTTTTTCTATTCGTGCAACGTCCTTGAGGTAGACCACCGCACCGTCGGCACCGGTGCGCACCACGATATTGCCGAAGGATTCGGTATCGTTCAGCCGTCCTTGCGCGGTCAGGGTGAAGGCGACCTGTCCGGAGCCGTCGTCCGGTGTGGAGCCGATGGCGCCGATGGAGGCCTGCACATTCTGGTTGCGGATGGCCGCCGTAACTTCGTCGACGCCGATGCCGAGGGCGGAGATGCGGTCGGAATCGAGCCAGACGCGCATGCTGTATTTGGGGCCATAAACCTGTGCACGGCTGACGCCTGGGATCCGTTCAATGGTCGGCTGGATGATTTTATAGGTATAGTCGCTCATCAACTGTTCATCAAGGCTGTGGTCGGGCGAGCGGACAATCAGGAAGCCGAGCATGTCGGCTGACTCGGTTTCAACCGTCACGCCCTGCTGCACCACTTCGGTGGGCAGCATCGGTTCGGCCTGGGATACACGGTTCTGTACCTTCACCTGCGCCATGTCCGGATCGGTGCCCACGGCAAAGGTTACGGTGAGCGAGTAGCTTCCCGAATTGTCGGACGTGGACGACATGTAGATCATGTCCTGTACACCGTTCACGGCATCTTCAATGGGGCCTGCCACGATGTCGGACATGACTTCGGCGCTCGCACCGGGGTAGCTTGCGCGTACCACGATCTGCGGCGGTGTGACCTGGGGATACTGGGTGATGGGCAGCGCGGTGATTGAAAGAATCCCCGCCAGCATCAGGACGATAGAAACCACACCCGCCAGACGCGGGCGATCAATGAATACCCGTGAAATCATTTTCCAGCCTCCTGCAAAGTGACCTGGGCAGTCATGCCCGGCCGCACTTTCTGCACACCATCAACCACGATACGGTCACCGGCCTTCAATCCGGAAAGCACTACGAAGTCACCTTCAACGGATTTCCCGATTTCAACGCGGGCGGTATCGACTCGTCCCTCCCCGTTGACCGTCAGCACATAGGATCCCTGGGGATCAAGCAGTACCGCCCGCTGGGGAATACGGATGCCCATGGGTCGCTGCCCGGATCCGAGCAGAATGTTGACGTAGCCGCCGGGGACCAATCGCCCGTCGGGATTATCGAACAGGTAACGGACCGCCATGGTCCCGGTTTCGGCATTCATAACGTTGTCGTCAAACTCTTTCTTGCCGATCAGCGGAAGCTGAGTTCCGTTGGGCAGACGAATGCGGGCAACCAGACCGTCGGAAGTGCCCGCCAGCTCCTGGGCACGAAAATCCAGGTAAGCGCGGTCGGTCATGGAAAAGACGACACGGATCGGACTGATCTGCACAATGCGGGCGAGTTCGTTGGAGGCGGAGGTGACATAGTTGCCCTTGGTTACGTTTGCCATGCCGATGCGGCCGCTGATCGGCGCGCGCACCTTCGCATAACCCAAATCAATTTTGGCCAAATTCAGGTTGGACTCAGCCTGTCTCAGATTGGCCACGGCCTGCAATTGCTCGCTTTCCGCAGTGTCGAGATCCGACTGCGAAACGCTGCGTCTATTGACATCACGCATACGCTTGAAAAATTTTTCGGCGCGGTTCAGTTCGGCTTTTGCACGGGACAGCTCGGCCTGACGCACGTCAACCATGGCCTGGTATTGTTTCTGGTCAATGGTGAAGAGCAGGTCGCCCGATTTCACAAAAGAACCTTCCGTGAAATGAACATCGTCAATGTAGCCCGCAACTTCCGAGCGGACCATGACCTCCTGCACCGGCTCGACCGTTGCAATATGGTCGGCAAGCACATCCAGGGGCCGTTCCTTCAGTTCAACGGCGATCACCGCGGGCGGCGGCATTTCGCCCATTCCCATCATGCCCGGCGGCGGTCCGCCTGACGGAATAAACAGACTGATAGAATACCCCACGCCGATCAGAATGATCGCGATAACCACTTTTCCGATTGCCTTTACCATTAGACATCTCCTTATTACGGGGCTTTGTTATCCACAAAAAGCCCTTCATCCTTGGCCCGCTGTGAGATCGCCTTGAGCTTGGCCTGTTCTTTAAGCACCTTTTTATTGGCTTCTTCGGATTTTTCCTGCAATGCAAGCTTTTCGGGCCAGATCCTTTTCCGCCTCTGCCTTAAGTTTTACAGCACGGTATCCCCGAGCCTGGAGAATCCGTACGGCCGTTGTAATACCGCTTTTTCCCTCGATCATAGAGGAAAAATCCAGTAACTGTTTCATATGTTCTTCGTCATTGGACAATACAAGGACAGAGGGCCGCCAGTCCCTGGGATGCTCGTGATCCTTTTGTGCACGAATCAGATTGTCCCTGACCAGTTTAAGGTGATAGGACCGCCAGCTGTCCGCCCACCTGGCCGGGGCAGATACCCGTTTAAGATACTGAAAAACGGCAAACAGGATGGCCACGGAAGCAATTCCGGTTTTAAAATCAATGGCCAGCATCACGCCCAGGCAGATCAACGCGCCCACAAGACTAATCTTTTTATTGTACCAACTGAACCCGGATCTTCAAGATCGCCGGACATGCTCACCCCCTGGGTGAACCCGGTCACCGCCGGAAAAAATAGGGCAAAAAGAATCCAGAAAGAGGGCGAACCTTCCCTGGCGGCCCAATTCTCCATAAAAAGCCCGGTATCCCACTGACGAATACCGCCAATGTAAAAGGATAAAAGCGCCAGGGTTAAAAACGCCATGACCACATACTGGAACTTGGTGGCCAGATCCGCCCCGATCCATGCCAGCAAAAAAAGAAACAACAGCGCCGCACCTGCAATAAGCTGTACCGTCACATGGCCGGCCAGGCCGAGGATAGCAGTCAGGGCTTCTCCGAAACCAATGCAGTAAAAGGCAATGGACACGGACTGTGCTAAAAACAGCACAATGCCGATGGCCCCGCCGAACTCTATGCCAAGGGTCCTGGAAATCAGGTTGGCCACCGCAATAATCATCAGGGATTTTCCAAGCCCTGCAGCGCCCAGCACATATCCTAAACGCAGGAAAAGAATGATCCCGAGAATGGTTAAAACACTTGGCGTAAAAACACCGGCAAAAGTGCCCAAGCGGCCGGAAACAGACTCATTGTTATCTGATGACATGGACTTTTCCTTAAATGATTGCCCTTTAGGCAGCCTGATCGCTGATTGGAAATTACTATACTATTAAACGAAGGTAAATAACCAAAACGATCCGTGTCACCAACTTAATTAAAAGACTCGTCCAAAGCGTTGCCCTCGATAAACTCTACAACGAGTTGATCTGCTCACCTTTTTATGATTTGACCTGATAGTTAAGTTAAATTATAGTGTGAACGGAAGAATTTTAATCTCAGTAACTTTATAAGAAAGTCTGGGTAAGTTACTCAGATATTTAAAGTTTTGTTATGGGCTATGCCTGGCGCTTGATATATCAGGTCAACCCATGGCTGTTTTAGAAAAACCCTGACGATATTTAATGGACGTAAATTCATAATCATTTACGATGGAGGAAATCAGCGATGACATCCACATTACCCGAACAGATGAAAGTGATTGAAATTACCGAACCGGGAGGTCCCGAGGCCCTTTGTGTGGGAAGCAGACCTGTGCCCCAGCCGAAACCGGAAGAGGTGCTAATCAAGGTGGCGGCCACCGGTGTAAACGGGCCCGATATAGTTCAGCGTAAAGGGCTTTATCCGCCGCCAAAAGGCGCATCGGACCTTCTGGGTCTGGAGATCACAGGAACCATTGTTGCCGTCGGCAGCGATGTCAAGGATTGGTCTGTGGGAGACCAAGTCTGTGCCCTGACCAACGGCGGCGGTTATGCCGAGTATTGTGCCGTTCTGGCGCCCCATTGCCTGCCGATTCCAAAAGGCTTGAGTTTGGTGGAAGCCGCGGGCATTCCCGAAACGTTCTTCACGGTCTGGAGCAATATATTCATGGGGGCCGGACTTAAAGAAGGGGAAATCTTTCTTGTCCACGGCGGTTCCGGCGGTATCGGCTCAACGGCCATCATGCTTGGAAAAGCTTTCGGCGCAAAGGTGTATGCCACCGACAGCCCTGCAGAACGATGTGAAGCCTGTAAAAGTTTCGGTGCCGATCGGGTTATTGACTACAACACGGAAGATTTTGTTGAAGTTGTCAGAGATGAAGTCAAGGGTGCCGATGTCATTCTCGATATTGTCGGAGGAGACTACATTGCACGCAATATCAAGGCAGCGGCGCCGGGTGGACGCATTGTTCAGATTGCATTTAACAAGGGCTCCAAAGTCGAAATCAATCTGATGCCCATTATGCTGAAACGTCTTCTTTTCACGGGCTCCACCTTGCGCAGCCGTCCGGATGCCTCCAAATCTGAAATTGCGGCACAGCTCAAGGAGAAGGTATGGCCGCTCATTGAGGCGGGAAAAATCAAACCGGCTGTCCACAAAACATTTCCCCTGGAGCAGGCTGCAGAGGCCCATCGGCTTATGGAAAGCGCAATGCATGTCGGTAAAATTATTCTCCAGGTATGACCGTTTAAAGCGTATTATTGTGATGGAATATTCTGGGCCCGCAATAAACCAAGAAAGTAATTGGACAACCGATTGAGTTAGACTTAAATGTTACATTCTTTTCGGGGACGGGCCCCGTGCACATCCATAATCCTTTGCCTCATTGGGCTCATGGTCCTGCCAAAGGAGACATAGGCCGCGTTTGACGCGGGCACGGGTCCGTCCTGGTGGGTTGTTGAGGTCCAGAAAAATTTGCACCAAATAGCACGGAAGCCTGGTAGGTCAATAAAAATTATACTTTATAATCCGTATGAGCCATTCGAAATTCACATTAAACTACAGGCACTTTAACAGATAACCCCTGTTTTGACCCTTGGAACCTGATCCGGATCATACCGGCGAAGGGAAGCTTTTTCCCTTCCCCGCCTGCGGCATTGCCTAACAACAAGACTGGAAGCAACCTATGCTTGAGGTCCTGGGTCTGACCAAGTCATTTGGTTTGCAGGCCATTTTTAAAAATTTCGGCCTGACCCTGCCCCAGGGGCGGTTTACGGTGCTGGTGGGCCCATCCGGGTGCGGAAAGTCCACCCTTTTTGACTGTCTGACCGGCGTGGTCTCTGCGGATCAGGGCACAATTGTATGGCAGGAGAACGAGCATGGTCACCTTGGCAGCCTTGCCGCCTATATGCAGCAAAAAGACATGCTGCTGCCATGGCTGACACTGGAAGAGAACACGCTGTTGCCGGTGCAGGCCAAGCCCCGGGCGCTAAGGGATATGCAACAGGCAAAGGAAACGCTTTCCCAAATCTTTGAAAAAATCGGGCTTTCAGGATTTGAAGCCCATTATCCCTACCAGGTATCAGGCGGCATGCGCCAGCGATGCGCCCTTGCCCGAACCCTGATGTTTGACCGAAACCTGGTGCTCCTCGATGAACCCCTGTCCGCCCTGGACGCCATTACCCGCCGGGAACTGCAGCATCTTTTGCTCATGCTGCAAAAGGAGTTCGGTAAAACCGTTCTGATGATCACCCACGACATTGAAGAGGCCCTGGTCCTGGCGGATGAGATCATCCTTTTAAGTTCCGCCCCCATGACCATTCTGGAGCGATTCCAACCGCAGGCACCCAAACCAAGGGATTTCAGTCTGCCCGAATTCATGGAGATCAAAGCCCGGATACTTTGCCGGCTGCTCAAGGAAAAGGAGAGCATTCAGGTATGAAGTGGTCCGATATATTTTTCCCGACAGGAGTGACCATTGGCATCCTGGTTTTGTGGGAGGTGCTTGTCCGGATCATGGAGATTCCGGCATTTATCCTGCCGTCGCCCTGGGAGATCGGTGTTTGTGCGGCGACAAAAGCCCCCCTGATCTGGCCCCATGCCCTGGCCACAGCCCTGGAGATCATCCTGGGCATTGCACTTGCCCTTGTGACATCGATACCTCTGGCGATATTCATGTTTGCCCGGCCCGGCATTGAAAAAGGGTTGGCTCCCTTTCTGGTTGCATCCCAGGCGGTACCGGTATTTGCCCTGGCACCGCTGCTTGTGATCTGGCTGGGGTACGGCATCTGGTCCAAGGTGTTCATGGCATGGGTGATCATTTTTTTCCCCATTACCGTGAGCCTGTTGTCCGGACTTAAAAGCTGCGACCCTGATTTTCGCAGACTGTTTACTCTCATGGGGGCGGGCTTCTGGATGCAGCTGCGCCTGCTGTACTGGCCCTGGGCCCTGCCCCAGTTTTTTTCAGGACTCAAGGTAGGCGTCACCGTGGCCACCATCGGTGCTGTCATCGGCGAATGGGTTGGTGCTCAGAAAGGGCTCGGGTATCTGATGATCCAGTCCAATGCCCGGCTCAATACCGACCTGGTGTTTGCGTGCATTCTCTGGCTGACGGTCATGGGTCTTGGCCTTTGGGCTCTTGTTAATTTTGCTGAAAAACGAATGGTAACATGGAAAAACAGTGTTTGAACGCAACGCCGCAGATGGGCAACTTTCCGTCCAAACACGGATTTTAGTTAAGGCATCAAATATATATACCAAAGACAAGGAGGAACAATGAAACGACTTTTTGCGCTGACACTGATAATCTTTATAATGCTTTGCAGCACGGCCTGGGCACAGAAACTTGTACTCATGCTGGACTGGTTTCCCAACGTAGACCACACCCCCATCTATGTTGCCCAGCAATCCGGGTATTTCACCGAGCAGGGTATCGAAGTTGAAATTCTTGCCCCGTCGGAAACTTCCGATGCACTGAAACTGGCCGCAGCAGGCCAGGTGGACCTGGCCGTCTCCTATGAGCCCCAGACCATCATGGCCGCCGATGCAGGCCTTATGGTTAAAACCGTAAGCCCCCTTGTGGTCAAGCCCCTGGCCACCCTGATGTTTCTGAACAAGTCCATAAAATCCCCTGCAGACCTGTCCGGTACAAAAATCGGCTACACCGTGCCGGGATCTGAGGACCTGCTGCTCAAAGGCTTTGCCGATATCAACGGAATCACCGACTATACGCCGGTAAATGTGGGCTTCACCATCCTGCCCGCCCTTGTGTCAAAACAGGTTTCAGCCGTTATGGGTCCTTATAAAACATATGAAACCGTAACCTTTGCGCAGCAGGGGGCTGATGCCCGCTTTTTTGAACTGGAAAAGTACGGCATCCCCGAATACGAAGAGCTTATTTTTACGGCAGGTAGCGCCATCCTTGAAAAGAAAGAAAAGGCGATCCGAGGATTTGTCCTAGCCATCCACAAGGCCCTGGCCGACATTCAAAATGATCCTGACAAAGCCCTGGCCATTTACCTTGATGCCCTGCCCGAGGTGGATAAAGAGACGGAAACCAAAGCATTTGCCCTGACAGCACCGAATTTTGCAGCCCCGGGCCAGACCAGCGACCCCGGAAAGTGGCAGGCATTTATCGATTTTGCCCTGAAATACGGATTGATTAAAAACAGGATCAATCCCCAGGATGTTATTCACAACTGGGATGCCAAATAAAAATCATATTTAAAGGTACATTTATGAAAACATACTATCGCGCATTAACCATCGCAGGTTCTGACAGCGGCGGCGGGGCCGGCGTCCAGGCAGACTTGAAAACCTTCAGTGCCCTTGGGGTCTTCGGCATGTCCGCCATTACGGCACTCACGGCCCAGAACACCCACAGTGTCACAGGTATTTTTCCGGTTCCCCCGGCATTTATCGGGGAACAGATTGATGCCGTAATGTCGGATATCGGCACCAATGCCGTAAAAATCGGCATGCTCCATTCACCTGAAGTTATTAAAATAGTGGCCGAAAAACTCAAACAATGGCACTGTCCCAATGTGGTGCTGGACCCGGTGATGATCTCCAAGTCCGGCGACAAGCTGTTGCAGGACGATGCCGTGGCCGCACTGACGAACCACCTGCTGCCCCTGGCCACGGTAATCACCCCGAATCTGCCCGAGGCCTCAGTGCTTTTAGGCAGAACCATCGACACCCCGGAGAAAATGGAAGATGCGGCCGCAGACCTTGCAGATCTTGGCGCAGCCAATGTGCTGGTCAAAGGCGGACATCTGACTTCCGGCCCGGGTATTGATCTGCTCTATGAAACCGCATCCGGACAGACAACACGCTATACAAAAGACCGCGTGAACACAAAAAACAGCCACGGTACGGGGTGCACCCTGTCATCGGCCATTGCCGCAGGCCTTGCCCTGGGGCTTGACCTGAAAACAGCCGTTGCCGGGGCCAAAACCTATATCACCGAGGCATTAAAGGCCGGTGCCGATATCCAAACCGGCTCGGGGCATGGACCGGTCCACCATTTTTATGCGCTGTGGAAAAAGGTGTAAATCTGCATTTCACATTCCCGGCAGTTAAAAACCACTTCAAACCGGAGTTTGCCATGGGTCAGAAACAACGGCCCCAAACAAGACTGCGGGGCATTGTTCGGTTTTTTCTCTGTCTTTCCGGAACACCACCCAAGGCTGCGGCGGATACAGTGTTTTGTGGTCATGACCGACGTACCCGGGCCTGGCGGAGTACATTCAAAGGCATGGTCAATGGATTTTACGCCCCTTTTCTTATAAAACTGAACCGCCAGATGGTTTGCAGCATTGGCCCGGAAATCAAGGTGTTCCCGGTAAAAAGGAACCGGTGTCGGCCTGGGCCCGGCTGTCATTCGCGCATAGGCGGTTAACCGGTTATTTTCCAGGCAGGCCACCAGATCCCGGCGCAGACAGTTCAGATCAGCTGCAGACAGAAACACCGGCTTTGAAAGGATTTCAAGACGGTTCAACTCAAAACAGGTATTGCCCAGTTTGCCCAACTGCTTTTCAATGGCTGCCCTGGCCGTGTCGGGATTACGGGCCGGATCGCCTGAAACA
>NZ_JBFXHE010000135.1:0-10221 GCF_050177295.1 Desulfobacter sp. | reverse complement strand
TGTTTCAGGCGATCCGGCCCGTAATCCCGACACGGCCAGGGCAGCCATTGAAAAGCAGTTGGGCAAACTGGGCAATACCTGTTTTGAGTTGAACCGTCTTGAAATCCTTTCAAAGCCGGTGTTTCTGCCTGCCGCTGATCTGAACTGTCTGCGCCGGGATCTGGTGGCCTGCCTGGAAAATAACCGGTTAACCGCCTATGCGCGAATGACAGCCGGGCCCAGGCCGGCACCGGTTCCTTTTTACCGGGGACACCTTGATTTCCGGGCCAATGCTGCAAACCATCTGGCGGTTCAGTTTTATAATAAAAGGGGCGTAACATCCATTGACCCTGCCTTTGAATGTGACCCGCCAGGGCCGGGAACCCCGGTCATGATCACAAAACACTGTATCCGCCGCAGCCTTGGGTGGTGTCCCGGAAAGGCAGAGAAAAACCCGAACAATTCCTCGCAGCCTTCTTTGGGGCCGTTGTTTCTGACCCATGGCAAACACCGTTTCCAGGTGACCTTTAACTGCCGGGAATGTGAGATGCAGATTTACACCGTTTTCCACAGCGCATAAAAATGGTGGACCGGTCCATGCCCCGAGCCGGTTTGGATATCGGCACCGGCCTTTAATGCCTCGGTGATATAGGTTTTGGCCCCGGCAACGGCTGTTTTCAGGTCAAGCCCCAGGGCAAGGCCTGCGGCAATGGCCGATGACAGGGTGCACCCCGTACCGTGGCTGTTTTTTGTGTTCACGCGGTCTTTTGTATAGCGTGTTGTCTGTCCGGATGCGGTTTCATAGAGCAGATCAATACCCGGGCCGGAAGTCAGATGTCCGCCTTTGACCAGCACATTGGCTGCGCCAAGATCTGCAAGGTCTGCGGCCGCATCTTCCATTTTCTCCGGGGTGTCGATGGTTCTGCCTAAAAGCACTGAGGCCTCGGGCAGATTCGGGGTGATTACCGTGGCCAGGGGCAGCAGGTGGTTCGTCAGTGCGGCCACGGCATCGTCCTGCAACAGCTTGTCGCCGGACTTGGAGATCATCACCGGGTCCAGCACCACATTGGGACAGTGCCATTGTTTGAGTTTTTCGGCCACTATTTTAATAACTTCAGGTGAATGGAGCATGCCGATTTTTACGGCATTGGTGCCGATATCCGACATTACGGCATCAATCTGTTCCCCGATAAATGCCGGGGGAACCGGAAAAATACCTGTGACACTGTGGGTGTTCTGGGCCGTGAGTGCCGTGATGGCGGACATGCCGAAGACCCCAAGGGCACTGAAGGTTTTCAAGTCTGCCTGAACACCGGCCCCGCCGCCGCTGTCAGAACCTGCGATGGTTAATGCGCGATAGTATGTTTTCATAAATCTACCTTTCAATCTGATTTTTATTTGGCATCCCAGTTGTGAATAACATCCTGCGGATTGATCCTGTTTTTAATTGAACAACTCTCTTAACTTAGCCGACAAGTCCAGCTTGGAAAATGGTTTATTTATGAAATTCACCCCCTCATCTAATATACCTTTATGAGCAATTACATCAGCCGTATATCCTGACATATAAAGACATTTCATTTTCGGAAAAGTCTTTAATATTTTTTCAGCAAGCTCACGACCGTTCATGGAGGGCATGACAACATCAGTAATTAACATATGGATTTCTTTTCTTGAAGCATGGCTAAGCCTGATCGCTTCATCTGGATTATTTGTTGCTAATACAGTATAACCCAATCGTTCAAGCATCATTTGTGCCATCTTTAAAATGGCTTCTTCATCTTCAACCAGAAGAATGGTTTCATTCCCTTTTTGAGGTTTTCCTTGAACAATTTCTTGAACCTCTAGTTCTTTTTTTTCAGCAAATCTTGGCAGATATATTTTGAAAGTTGTTCCCAACCTTAGTTCACTGTAGACATTGATAAACCCTTTGTTCTGTTTGACAATACCATATACTGTTGCCAAACCAAGCCCGGTTCCTTCACCAATTCCTTTGGTTGTAAAAAAAGGCTCAAATAAATTGTCAAGCACTTCCTTTTCCATGCCATGTCCAGTGTCACTAACAACTATCTGCGTATAATCTCCAGGAATAAAGCCGGGATGGTTTTGGCAATACTTATCGTTGAACTGAACATTATCGGTTTCTATAACAATTTTCCCAATACCTTCTATAGAATCCCTCGCATTTACACAAAGGTTGGCAAGAATCTGATCGATTTGAGATGGATCTACTTTGACAGGCCATAAACCGATTTTAGGCTGCCACGAAAGTTCAATATCTTCTCCAATCAATCGTTGAAGCATTTTTAGTACGCCATGAATGGTCTCGTTGAGGTCAACGATTTTAGGAGAAATGGTCTGCTTTCGTGCAAAGGCCAGCAATTGCCGTGTAAGATTCGTTGATCTTTCTGCCGCCTTTTGGATTTCTTGAAGGTTCAATATAGAAGTCTCTGATAGTTTAAGATCCTCGGCCAGGATTTCTGCATTACCCAATATGACACTTAACATATTGTTAAAATCATGAGCCACACCACCTGCAAGTCGCCCCACAGATTCCATTTTCTGGGCATGCCTGAGTTGATCTTGAATTTTAATTTGTTCAGTAATATCAGTGAGATTAACAACTAAACCTATTTTTTCCCCTTGGATGTCTTTATAGATGGCAGCATTGATATTAATATCCAAAACTTCATTAGATTTTGTAAGCCTTTTTGTTAAAAATTGTAACGGTTTACCATTGCTGTAAATCTCTTTTATTTTGGAAAAAGTAATATTTTTTTCATCGTCAGGGACAAATGGTATATTCCTGCCTTGAATTTCTGATAGTGTCCATCCAAATACCTCGGTAAAGCTTGCGTTTATAAATTGAGGGAAACCCTCTGTATCATACAAAACGACTGGGTTTGGATTGGTTTGAAGGATACTGTTCAGTCGTTCCTCATTTAACCGAATCGTTTCTTCAGTTTTCTTTCTTTGTGTAATATCCCGTGCAATCCCAAGTATCCCGATAATATTTCCTTTGGGATCATGCATAGGCATTTTTATGGTTTCAAGCAACTCGCTATGACCGTCGTCGGCATAAACAATCTCTTCTTCATTAACACTTGGTTTTCCAGCTTCCATGGCGATTTTATCGTTTTTCCGAAAAAAGTCTGCCAATTTTTTTTCTACGAAATCATAGTCTGTTTTCCCAACAATTTCCTTTTCCTTTGCACCAAAAAATCGTTCAAATCTTTTATTACATGAAAGATACACACCATCAGAGTCTTTCAGCCATACAAGGTCTGGAATGGTTTCTATGACTGTACGTAGGTCACTCTCACGTTCTTTTAATTTTTCTTCTGTTTGTTTGTGTTCGTCAATTTCAATATGCAAGTCATTGAGACTCTTTTGCAGTTGATCTGCCATTTGATTAAAAGAATGGGTAAGTATATTGATCTCAAATATCGGACTTTTTTTAGTAATGTTTGATTTCCATTCCCCCTTTGCTAAGCTTTGCGCAGCAGTGATTAAGGGAAAAATCGGACTTGTTATTCTTTTTGCCAATAAAATACAGGCGAATGAAACAACTATTAAAGTCAGTAATATAAAAGTTGCTGTCAGGCGATTACCCTCTTTAATTTTGCTCATGAAATCATCTTCTGGAATAATCACAGAAATCAGCCATTTAAGTTCGTTTCTTTCAATTGGCTTGACGTGAAGAAAATAGCGTTGATGATCCAATTTAAAAGTAATTTTTTGTTCAGTTGTGATCGTGTTGAAATCCTTAAATTTATTTTTCAAGGATAGCGATGCATGGCGAATTAGTGAGCTTTCGCTTTCAATTGATTTCAGGCGTTTTCTCTTTTTATCCTCTTTTCCTTCAGTGAAGAGCTTCGTTCCGGTTGACGAAGCAATCAGTAAACCTGAATCTTCCATAATAAATGCATGACCTGTTTTGCCAATGGAAAGATTTTCCAAAAAGGAACTAATGTGTGAAAGAAAAAGATCAACGGATACAACGCCAAGTAAATTACCGTTACCATCATATGCAGGACGGCTGGCTGCGATTGCTAAATCCTGGCCAGTAAAAAGGATATAAACAGGACTCCAAAATTGATTTCCGCTTTCAATTGCACCTTTATACCACTGTCGCTTTCTTGCATCAAAATTTGGAACGTTTAATAGCAGATCTGTTCGTTTCCCCAGTGAATCAGTATTAAATTTTTTAAAAGGCCCGCTTTTAAAATTATCAGTAACAATAATATATTGTGAGTCAGAATTTTTATCCCTGCCGCTGTTAACAAGGCCACCCTGATTATTACCAAAATAAATACTTGAAACAGACTTAAAAACTTTAACCTGATTCCAGAAATGGTGTTCCAAGGACGTAATATTTTCGACATTTAACTGACCTTTTTGTATGCTGATGGCATTGACATGATTAATCTGTTGAGGCAAATTTAAAAATGCAGATAAGTGATCCTCAATTCGTTTTGAGATCTCGTTTTGGAATTGCTCCGTAACGTTATTGACTGCTTTTTGTCCATTTATAAAAGATAAATATCCAATAATTCCAGATATTATGATAATTAGTGCAATGAACGGTACAGTTAAAATCGTTTTCAGGGTAATTATTCCATTTTTTTTCATTAAATCAGCAACTCACTATTACGATAAAAATATTTTCATTCGCCAATACGCCAATAAAAAACTATTAAAAAAATCCTATCAAGATACAATAAATTTTAAATTTTTGAAACCGGTTATTTACCGGCAACCTCAGCCATGGTAAATAGTTGATTTAAAACGTCCCGCATGGCCGGGAGCCATGGTTTTGGTTATTTACCTTCGTTTAATAGTAATTTCGGCCTTGGTCATATTTTAGGCCATCCGAATTTTTGGTAGGTTGGGTTGAGGAACGAAACCCAACGCCGATAAGTTGTTGGGTTTCACTTCGTTCAACCCAACCTACGCTGTGGCCGATGTTATGACCAAGCCCGTAATTTCCAATCAGCTATCAGCGCACCGGCTACCGTTTTAATTCGGTACAGTTTGACCTGGTGATGAGAGTTTTGCAGTACCTGAGCCTCATGAACCGGAGGTTTCGGAGAAGCCTTGTTTTAAAGGGTGTCCGGTTTAAGTCGGTAGCCTCAATTATCTTATGAGCGAGTTTTGCGGTACTGCCTTGAAGGAAGGAGAGCGAAATAATTCAACTTGGAAGCGCGGGTGTCCCGCCCGCATCTTTACTGCGGGCGGGACACCCGCGTCCCGGATATATCAAAATGGGCAAGTTATTTAAGCCCCGTTACTAACCTAAACGGTCATACCTCGAGAATAATTTTACCGACATGCGTTGCGCTTTCCATAAGCCGATGGGCCTCTGCAGCCTGCTCCAGGGGAAATGTTTTGTGGACAGCCGGTTTGATTTTTCCCGCCTCAATGAGCGGCCATACCTTTTCCCTGAGCTGTGCCGCAATTTCAGATTTGGAGGCATCCGGACGGCTGCGCAAGGTGGAGCCCGTGTAAAGGAGACGTTTCAGCATGATGGGCATCAGATTGATCTCGACTTTGGAGCCTTTGTTAAATGCAATCTGAACGATGCGTGCACCCGGCGCCGCTGCCTTGATATTGCGTGCAATGTAGTCTCCTCCGACGATATCGAGAATGACATCGGCACCCTTGACTTCATCTCTGACAACTTCAACAAAATCTTCCGTGTTGTAGTCAATAACCCGATCCGCACCGAAACTTTTACAGGCTTCACATCGTTCTGCAGGGCTGTCGGTTGCATACACCTTTGCGCCGAAAGCTTTTCCAAGCATGATGGCCGTTGAGCCGATACCGCCGGAACCGCCGTGCACAAGAAAGATTTCCCCTTCTTTAAGTCCGGCCCCCATGAATATATTGCTCCAGACCGTGAAGAACGTTTCGGGAATGCCCGCAGCTTCCACCAAACTCAAGCCTTTTGGAATGGGCAGGCAATGGGGTGCCAGAACAGCACAATACTCGGCATAACCGCCGCCGTTGGTCAGGGCACAGACTTGGTCTCCCACAGACCACTCTTTGACATCGCTGCCGACGGCAACAATGGTGCCTGTGATCTCCAGACCCAGAAGGTCGGATGCGCCCTTTGGCGGCGGATAAAGCCCTTTACGCTGAACTATATCGGGCCCGTTTACACCGGTGGCCGCCACCTTGATCAGTACCTCTTCCGGTTTCGGCTGGGGCACAGGTCTGCTTCCCACACAAAGGGCCTCGGGACCGCCCGGTTCGGTAATTTCAATCACTTTCATCTGTTCGGGTAATGTGGATGTCATCGCTGATTTCCTCCATCGTAAATGATTATGAATTTACGTCCATTAAATATCGTCAGGGTTTTTCTAAAACAGCCATGGGCTGACCTGACATATCAACTGCCGGGCCATAGCCCATAACAAAACTTGAAATATCTGAGTAACTTACCCAGACTTTCATATAAAAAGTTACGGGGATTAAACTTCTTCCGTTCACACTATAATTTAACTTAACTATCAGGTCAAATCATAAAAAGGTGAGCAGATCAACTCGTCGTAGAGTTTATCCAGGGCAACGCTTTGGACGAGTCTTTTAATTAAGTTGGTGACCCGGATTTTTTTGGTTATTTACCTTCGTTTATAGTATAGTAATTTCCAATCAGTTATCAGCCTGCCCAAAGGGCAATAATTTAAGGAAAAGTTCATGTCATCAGATAACAATGAGTCTGTTTCCGGCCGGCCATGTGACGGTACAGCTTATTGCAGGTGCGGGGCTGTTGTTTCTTTTTTTGCTGGCATGGATCGGGGCGGATCTGGCCACCAAGTTCCAGTATGTGGTCATGGCGTTTTTAACCCTGGCGCTTTTATCCTTTTACATTGGCGGTATTCGTCAGTGGGATACTGTGCTGTAAAACTTAAGGCAGAGGCGGAAAAGGATCTGGTCCGAAAAGCTTGCATTGCAGGAAAAATTCGAAGAAGCCAATAAAAAGGTGCTTAAAGAACAGGCCAAGCTCAAAGCGATCTTCCAGCGGGCCAAGGATGAAGGGCTTTTTGTGGATAACGAAGTCCCGTAATAAGGAGATGTCTAATGGTAAAGGCAATCGGAAAAGTGGTTATTGCGATCATTCTGATCGGCGTGGGGTATTCTATCAGTCTGTTTATTCCGTCAGGCGGACCGCCGCCGGGCATGATGGGAATGGGAGAAATGCCGCCGCCCGCGGTGATCGCCGTTGAACTGAAGGAACGGCCGCTGGATGTGCTTGCCGACCATATTGCAACGGTCGAGCCGGTGCAGGAGGTCATGGTCCGCTCGGAAGTTGCGGGCTACATTGACGATGTTCATTTCACGGAAGGTTCTTTTGTGAAATCGGGCGACCTGCTCTTCACCATTGACCAGAAACAATACCAGGCCATGGTTGACGTGCGTCAGGCCGAGCTGTCCCGTGCAAAAGCCGAACTGAACCGCGCCGAAAAATTTTTCAAGCGTATGCGTGATGTCAATAGACGCAGCGTTTCGCAGTCGGATCTCGACACTGCGGAAAGCGAGCAATTGCAGGCCGTGGCCAATCTGAGACAGGCTGAGTCCAACCTGAATTTGGCCAAAATTGATTTGGGTTATGCGAAGGTGCGCGCGCCGATCAGCGGCCGCATCGGCATGGCAAACGTAACCAAGGGCAACTATGTCACCTCCGCCTCCAACGAACTCGCCCGCATTGTGCAGATCAGTCCGATCCGTGTCGTCTTTTCCATGACCGACCGCGCTTACCTGGATTTTCGTGCCCAGGAGCTGGCGGGCACTTCCGACGGTCTGGTTGCCCGCATTCGTCTGCCCAACGGAACTCAGCTTCCGCTGATCGGCAAGAAAGAGTTTGACGACAACGTTATGAATGCCGAAACCGGGACCATGGCGGTCCGTTACCTGTTCGATAATCCCGACGGGCGATTGGTCCCCGGCGGCTACGTCAACATTCTGCTCGGATCCGGGCAGCGACCCATGGGCATCCGTATTCCCCAGCGGGCGGTACTGCTTGATCCCCAGGGATCCTATGTGCTGACGGTCAACGGGGAGGGACGAGTCGATACCGCCCGCGTTGAAATCGGGAAATCCGTTGAAGGTGACTTCGTAGTGCTTTCCGGATTGAAGGCCGGTGACCGTATCGTGGTTGATGGTGTGCAGAAAGTGCGGCCGGGCATGACTGCCCAGGTCACTTTGCAGGAGGCTGGAAAATGATTTCACGGGTATTCATTGATCGCCCGCGTCTGGCGGGTGTGGTTTCTATCGTCCTGATGCTGGCGGGGATTCTTTCAATCACCGCGCTGCCCATCACCCAGTATCCCCAGGTCACACCGCCGCAGATCGTGGTACGCGCAAGCTACCCCGGTGCGAGCGCCGAAGTCATGTCCGACATCGTGGCAGGCCCCATTGAAGATGCCGTGAACGGTGTACAGGACATGATCTACATGTCGTCCACGTCCGACAATTCGGGAAGCTACTCGCTCACCGTAACCTTTGCCGTGGGCACCGATCCGGACATGGCGCAGGTGAAGGTACAGAACCGTGTATCCCAGGCCGAACCGATGCTGCCCACCGAAGTGGTGCAGCAGGGCGTGACGGTTGAAACCGAGTCAGCCGACATGCTCGGCTTCCTGATTGTCCGCTCGCCCGACCACAGCCTTGATGAACAGTTGATGAGCGACTATACCTATAAAATCATCCAGCCGACCATTGAACGGATCCCAGGCGTCAGCCGTGCACAGGTTTATGGCCCCAAATACAGCATGCGCGTCTGGCTCGATTCCGACCGCATCTCCGCCCTCGGCATCGGCGTCGACGAAGTTACGGCGGCCATCCGCAACCAGAATGTGCAGGCCTCCATCGGCGCCATCGGCTCCACACCGGACGACGGCTCCGGACAGGTCGCCTTCACCCTGACCGCGCAAGGACGGCTGAACGATACCGAATCCTTCGGCAATATCGTGGTGCGCACCGGTGCCGACGGTGCGGTGGTCTACCTCAAGGACGTTGCACGAATAGAAAAAGGCTCGGACAACTATCTTTTTTCCGCCAAATACAACGGCGCTCCCTGTGTGGTGCTGGCCCTGAGCCGTACACCAGGTTCCAACGCCCTCGACACCATGGATGCGTTGCAGAGTGAACTGACGCGGCTCAAGAAGGATTATCCCGAAGGTCTTGAAACCATACTCTCCTACGACGCCTCCGAATTTGTCCGCACCAGCCTCCGTGAAATTGTTTCGACGCTTGGGCTGACCTTCCTGCTTGTGGTCATCGTCTGCTATGTTTTTTTGCAGAACTGGCGCGCCACGCTGATTCCATCGATCACCATCCCGGTCTCGCTCTGCGCCACCTTTATGGTGTTGGCGGCTTTTGGCTACAGCATCAACACGCTGACGCTCTTCGGCCTGGTGCTGGCCATCGGCCTGGTGGTGGACGACGCCATCGTGGTGGTTGAACGGGTTCAGGAGCTTATGCAAAGCGAAGGACTCGACCAAAAGAGTGCGACGATCAAGGCGATGCAACAAGTCAGTGGCGCGGTTATTGCCACGACGTTGGTCTTGTTGTCCATCTTTGTCCCCATCGGATTTATGGGAGGCATCACCGGCAAGATTTACCAGCAGTTTGCAGTGTCGATTTCGGCAGCTGTCTTCTTTTCCACAGTCAACGCCCTTACGCTCAGCCCCGCGCTCTGCGCAATTTTTCTCCAGGCGGTCAAACCCACAGAGAAGGGCCCGAAGCTCTGGTTCAATACTGCGCTCAACAGTTTACGAGGCAGCTATGTTTCCTTCAGCACCTGGATTGCCCGCAAACTGGTCTTCACCATCCTGATCCTGCTTGGGGTATTCGGCGGTGTCTATTTTCTGTACAACATGAGTTCGACAGCTTTTCTGCCTGATGAAGATCAGGGCGTCATTTTCGGGATGGCGCAACTGCCTGAAGGGGCCACCCGCGTCCGTACCGAGGCACTGCTGGAGCATGTGTTGACCCCGCTGCACCAAGAACCGGGGATCGACTACACCATTCAGGTCACCGGTTTCAGCATGATGGGCGGTTCTTCCGAAAACGTGGCCTTCTTCATGTTCGGCCTTGACCATTGGAGCAGACGTGAGTCGCCTGAGCTGAGCATTATGGCCATCCAGCAAAAGCTGCAGGCCCGGCTGGCCGCGGAGCCGGGCGCCCAGCTCAACCTGTTTGTGCCGCCCGCCATCATGGGGCTGGGCAACAGCGGGG
>NZ_JBFXHE010000134.1:0-10264 GCF_050177295.1 Desulfobacter sp. | reverse complement strand
CTTTTCTGCCTGGGTGGCGCCAACTTCTCAGACCACGGTGCGAACCGTCTTGGTGCAAGTGCTCTGATGCAGGGTCTTTCAGACGGCTATTTCGTTCTTCCCTAGACCATTGGCGGATCCCTTGCAACCCAGTCTCTGACGAATGTAAACACTTCTCACCAGGCGTTTAAAGATGCAGAGAAACAGCTTACTGAGAAATTGGACAAGCTTATGAACATTAACGGCAAGAGAACTGTTGATGATATGCACAAAGAGCTTGGCCTTATTATGTGGGATTACTGTGGCATGGCCCGTAATGACGCAGGGCTGAAAACGGCAATCCAGAAGATTCAAGCACTTCGCGAAGAATTCTGGGAGAATGTCAGTGTTTCAGGTAACCGCAAAGATTTTAACCAAACTCTGGAAAAAGGCTACAGACTTGCTGATTACCTTGAATTCGGCGAGCTTCTGGCTCGTGATGCGCTGATGCGTGAAGAATCCTGTGGTGGCCATTTCAGGGAAGAGTCCCAGACAGAAGAAAACGAAGCCAAGAGAGATGATGAAAAATTCTGCCATGTAGCTGCCTGGGAATATGCGGGTGAAGGTAAAGACCCGATACGTAACACAGAACCACTTGTTTTTGAGAATGTGAAATTAACGCAAAGGAGCTACAAGTGATGGAAGAAAAATTTATTAATCTGACACTAAAGGTCTGGCGCCAGAAACGGGGTGAAAAAAAAGGCAAAATTGAAACCTATCAGGCAAAACATATTTCCACTGACGCCTCCTTTCTGGAAATGCTTGATATCGTGAATGATGATCTGACAATTGCCGGCATTGAACCTATTGCCTTTGATCATGACTGCCGCGAGGGAATTTGCGGAATGTGCGGCCAGGTTGTAAACGGATATGCTCACGGAGAAGAGAAAGGCACCACCCTTTGCCAGTTTCACATGAGACGTTTCAAAGATGGTGACACAATTTTTATTGAACCTTTCAGGGCAAAAGCGTTTAAGGTAGTAAAAGATCTTGTTGTTGATAGAAGCGCCTTTGATAAAATCATCCAGGCTGGCGGTTATATAACTGCTAAAGCCGGGGGTGCTCCCGAAGCAAATATTTTTCCGGTTACCTATGAAACTGGTGAACTTGCCATGAATGCAGCGGAATGTATTGGGTGCGGCGCCTGCGTCGCGGCTTGCCCAAATGCTTCTGCAATGCTCTTTGTCAGCGCTAAGATTTCCCATCTTGCTCTGCTTCCCCAGGGCAGACCTGAGGCAGCTAAACGCGCATTGGCTATGGTAAGAACCATGGATGCTTGCGGCTTCGGCAACTGCTCAAACGAAAGAGAATGCGAAGCATCATGTCCTAAAAACATTCAAATAACAAATATTGCACGTATGAACAGAGAGTTTCTCAAAGCAGGAATTCTTTCTACCGCTATGTAAGACTGAGAAAGAACGAAACATTACAGGGTGGGACTTAAGTTCGTCCCACCTTTTGAACTTAGCGCCCTTTTGGCGGGCTTTATGGTTCCCCAAAATGAAAATCCTATATTTTTAAATTAAAAATTTAAAAATAGTATGTAGTAATATAATATGAAAAAACAAGACACGGCAAAAATGATAAGAATTAAATGGCCTCAGCCGTTTTTAAAATTAATTAAATCAATTCTTACTCCCTATGTATAATTCGGCCTATCGCCGGTATTAAGAAGTAATGCCGTGAAATCATCTCAAGTTAGCAATTTACTACAGGAAAACAAAACCCTTTTCATTATCATTGTTGTGGGCCTTTTCTTGCTTGAAATTGAAATTTTTGCCCTTGCGGCCATGACATCGGGCAAACAATCCATCCTTCAGGTGCTCGATACCCAGGGCAATATTATTCATGAAACCAGTGGAAATAATCTAAGCGAATTCAACAAGCATAACTTCGAGAAGGTGTTCGGTCCCCTTGGAAAGTACACGGTACGACTCAATACGCATGAAACGCCTTTTCCTTTTCGTGCCTGGTTCGTGGCTGCCATCTGTATTCCCATTGGGGCCATGATGCTTTTCGGGTTTCTCGTCAAAGCTTATCTGGCGCTCTTCCATGGTGAGGCATTGGCTGGTGACGATTCAACTCCCGCCAGCAAACCAGGTTTTGAAAACAACTTGGAGTCTACTCTGAACCGCATCAGCCGCATGAACATTTTTAATATCGGCTTTCTAATCTTCGTGGGGGTCATCTCATACTGGATTATCCCTAACATGATTACCTACCTGGGACACATCGGGATTGATTTATTCGTCCGTTTCGAAAAGGTGTTTATCGTACTTGGGGCCATCGTTGTGGGCGCAGTACTTTGGATTATTTATCTGCGCTACCTGCTTGCCAAAAAAAGTATCGAAAGCCAGATTGAAATCGAAAAACATCGTCTCAGCCTTGAATATCATTCCCAAACCGATGAACCGCTTTTATTAGAAAGTCCTTCCAACGAAGTTCAAAAGATCATTGATTACAAACCTGAAGATAAAGATACCCCGCCGTCCTAATTTATTTTGTTTCCGAGGTCCTAAGAAAAATTCTCCCAATCACATTACTGCCAAGAACTCCAATTGAAGTTTTGCCCTTTTTTCTGTTTTCTTTAATATTTCTTTTAATGTCTGCTGCTCTATTCTTGATAGCTTTTTAGGATTAATATTATTGTCAGGTTCTCTTTCTTCATTGATAATTCCATGTATTTGATTTATAAACCTTAAATTCATCATATAGCTATAAGAATGGCTTATATCATTATAATCGGATTCGCTTATTACCTTTTTTTTATATAGCAACTCTAATCGTTCCATAGTATTTGTAGCAGATATTTTATTTTGAAGCGCATATATTCTTGCAAAATCCACTACAAGCATCATAGCTCCCTTAATATCAAAAGTATTTTTTAATTTACCTTTAGATTCAACAATGAAATTACCAAAAATTCCTATAGGCAATCTAAAGTGAGAGGTGTTTTCAGCCATATACCTGAAAAAAACTTTCCTGTTTCCCAAAAAATTAAACAGATTCTCTCTAAGCTCATTTACTAAACTACTTTCGCCATATCCAATACGAAAATCAAAAAAAATACTTGTTTGGAGAAGACCCTCACGAGTCGCGTTATAAATCCATTCTTTAAAATAGTTTTTCCATATAGAAATAGGCTGACACCATTTTGGATTTTTTGCCATTATATCACCTTTACAAAACTCATATCCTGTTTTATCAAGCATATTACATACGTGTTCGCCTAACTTTAAAAAATATGCATTTACAGATTCAAATTCTTCCTCATTTACATCCTCAAAAATAATAGCATTATCCTGATCTGTTTTAAGCGTCTGTTCTTTTCTGCCTTCGCTTCCCATAACCATAAAAGCAAACTTGACAGGAGGTTGTCCTATTTCCGCTATAGCAAACTTTATCAGCTTTTCTAAAATCGCATCTGTTATTGCAGTAACAAAGTTATTTATATTCTGAGCTTTTGCGCCCTCATTAATTAAGCTATATATGCTTTGGGGGAGCTGTTTTTGTTTTTTTGATATTTCTTCATAAGATACAGCCTTATTTATTTCTTTTATAAATAAAAAGGGAAGTTTGCCTTGAGCATTTATAAGATCGCTATTTGAAATCACTCCTATGGCATCATTTTCATTGTTTCTTACGGCTAAATGTTTTACTCCTGTTTTCATTATTTTTATGAAAGCTTCAAAGACACTTGAATGCTCTGCCATGCTTATTAAAGGAGAAGACATGATATCAGAAATAGGATTTGAACTTTTTAAATCAGCAGCCACAACTTTATTTCTAAAATCCTGATCTGTTGCTATGCCTATAAATCTGCCTTCCTGTTTTATTAGAATAGAACTGCATCGGTGCTGTTTCATTAGAATTGCAGCATCTTTTATAGAATTGCTTGAACCGCAGAAAAGTACATTCCGTCTTATCACGCTTGATATAGAATTACTAAAAAACTGTATTGACTCTTCTTTATCATTTTTTTTTGCCACCAGATTTGAATATGTTTTATCAAGCATTCTTTTCCCGAAAGTATTAGTGAAATGATATTTAAAATTTTCATATTCATCACATAAAGATATAAAAACATTTTTAGGGAATGTATAAAAAGAAGTATTATCCTGTAGTTCCAAAGACCTTATAGCAACAGATTCATTCAAAAGAATTGATATTCCACCAAAAACTTCACCTTTATGTAAAGCATCTGTTACTATTTTTTTCTCTATATCTTCATAAAAGCGCTCTGCCGTACCTTCCTTTAATATATATATTTTTTCTAATCTTGACACTCCCTGACGAAACAATATTTTTTTCTTATTATATAATTCAACTTGAATCAAATCTGATATATGGTTAATTTCTTTTTCAGGTAAAAAAGAAAAAGGCTCAATCTTCGATAAAAATAGAAAATAATCCTGAGTCATATTTTATCCTTTTAAAAAATATTGTTGAAAGCTTTAAATCGCCCTTTTTTTTAAATGTATTTGAAACTGTATGTAGAACAAATATTTTAGTAAAAAAATAAACCTAATTTTTCAGCATAAATATAATATAATAAAAATACAGTATTTTATATCAAAATTTGCAGGGCTACTTACTTGCAGGAAGATTTATGACATTGGGGCCGCGTGGGATGTTTTATTGAAACAGCAGCCGGTACAATAAATCAAATTGACACCCTTGTGCTGTTTTTTTATACTTGCTAGATTAATGACAATATCTGTCGCCTGATATCATTATTTTTGAGCGGCACATTTTAATCTGAACATTATTTTGGAGAAATCCATGCATCGTGAAAATTATATGAATGCTCTTCGGGAAGATATCGTGGATACCATAACCAGGCACCTGACACCGGTGGCCCAGCGTTACGGTTACAGCGATATGCCTCTGGAGACCAATGTAAAATGGCGTCCCATGGTGCTGGTCATCGGCAATTATTCATCCGGTAAATCTTCCTTGATCAATGAATTTTTAGGCGCCAAGATTCAGGACACAGGTCAGGCCCCCACAGATGATTCATTCACCGTACTGACCTATGATGATTCCGTGCCGGAAACAGAAGGAATACGGGTGGTGGAACACCGAGACGGCAAGGTCCTGCTTAATGATCCGGAATACCCCTTTTCCACCCTTCGCAAACACGGCCAGCGCTTTGCAGCCCATTTTCAACTGAAAAAAATCAACTCTCCTTTTCTGAAAAATCTTGCCATCATTGATACCCCCGGTATGCTTGACAGCATTACCGAGCGGGACCGGGGATATGATTATCAGGAGGTCATCGGCGATCTGGCCCAGAAAGCCGGGCTAGTGCTGGTTCTGTTTGACGCCCACAAGGCCGGAACCGTGAGGGAGGCATATAAAAGCATTCGGGATACCCTGACCGCCCATACCTCTGAAGACCGGATCATTTTTGTACTCAACCGTATTGATGAATGCACTACTTTTAACGATCTGCTGCGGGTTTATGGAACCCTGTGCTGGAATCTATCCCAAATTACCGGACGAAAGGATATCCCCATGATCCGGATGACTTATTCGTCCAATGCAGTCGCAATCAAGAGGGATTCAGCATCTGTGCCCTCGTTTCTCCCCCTTCTTGAAAATCAGCGGGAGGATCTGAAACAGACCATTTTACAGACCCCCCGCCGCAGACTGGATCATCTGGCCACTTATCTGGAAATTCACGGGGAGCGTCTGGCCCATTATATTGAAGCCCTTCAGGCTTTTGGTCTGGAATTCCAAAGTTTCCGCATAAAAAAAATGTTTATCGGGTTTCTGATTAGCCTTCTGGGGGGAAGCCTGATTTCCCTTATCATGATGACACTGGGTTCAATGGCCGCCCCCACTATCCTGTGGTCTGTGGGCGGTGTCGGTGCCGGTCTGATTATGGTTTTATGGCTGGCATCTGTTCAGAAAAGACTGGAATACAAATTCCGTACCACTCGGATAGAAAACCTTGATACCCTCACCCCTGTTGCCGACCAGACCCGCAAAGACAGCTGGAGCGCTATCCGGGATCTGGTGTATCAGCATCTGAAAAAAAACAAAGGCGACTATTCCCTTTATGACCTCAAACTGGATCGATTTAACATCCGGAAGGTAAATGATGACGCCACCCACGAAATTCGGGAGGCATTGAGCGGATTCCAGAGCATGTCTGAGGATGATCTGAAAAAATGGGGAAAAGACCGTCTGACCCGTGAAGCCCATAAAAAGGATTTTCCCCAATAAGATGTTTGCATTCAAAAAAGCCCTGTCTGCCATACTCATGCCTTTTCCCCTGCCCCTGCACATTATGCAGACCAGCCTCTGGCTGTTATGGTTTTCCAAATGGCAGCAAGCCGGGCAACTTTACCCCTCTTATTCCCGGCCGCTATGAACAGACTGCGATGTATTACGGCTGCTATTCGAACGAATCCCATTGGGATTGTGCCCAGCTGGGGCTATATACAAGCTCTTGATAATCTTTTTTTTCTTTGTTATATCTTGTCAGAAAAGTGGTTCTTAATCCTTTACCAACGCCACAGTTTAAGGAGATTACGGGGGGCGTCGCGGAAATATTTGATCCCCCTGCTGGAATATTTTGATACCCGGACTGTGACTATCCGGGTTGGCGATATATGTAAGCTCAGACGAGCTTAACCCATAGATTTTTTTATTGGCAAGGAGAAAAATATGGAAGAGGCGAAGAACGTTACCAACGAAGGAGATGCGGTAAAAAAAAAGAGTTTTTTTAAAAAGATACTTACTTCCAAATGGTTTATCATCACAGTGCTGATCCTGGGCGTTTCCGGATATGCCACATGGTGGGGGATGAATTGGTGGAAGGATTTTTCGGCAAAAAGGGGCGGACAAACCCATGAGACGCAAATTGCCCCAAAAATAAACGCGACTCAGGACGCTCACAGCGCAGCAAAGAACATCACAATAGATGGTGCCCTGACCACGCATCAGCCCGCCGTCCAAAAACAGGATTCCCACGGAACCGCCCATAATACGGTCGAACCCCAAAAACACACTGCCCCTGACTCGGCTTTCAATGAGACCGCCGATAAAAATAAAGCAGCCACTCATGCGTCCGCAACACCGGCAGCCGGACATGGGACGACGCATACTGCGTCGGTGCGCACAGGTCCTCGCGGAGTGGCCTTTGTGGAAGCCTGCATCCAGCCCCTTGATCATGAATTAAACCACAGGTTCCTGGGATGGCGGCCCAATGACATAATCAGATTTGCCGATAATATTAAAAATTTGCAATTGGGTATTTTGGAAGTGACCCGCAGAACGGCTGTGGCCCTGGCCGAAAATCTTTCACGGACCGGAAGCACCGACGCCTATGTTCCCAGTCTGGAATACGCCATGAACTCATTCATGATCAAGCCCTCCGAATACATGTTTCCCTCGGCTGAAAGCAAATATCAGGAGGGGTTGGACGGGTGGCGAAATTATCAGCACATGCTGGAAAGAAAGGAGGAGCGTTTTTACCTACGTGTAGACAACCTGGTTCCTCTGTTCAAGGCGTATGAAAGCATCCTGGGTAGTTGTGATGAAAATCTGGTCAGGGAATTGGGAAATATCAGTACCTTTAAGGCCGATGATGTCTTTTACTACACAAAGGGCGTGGCCACTGCCATGGGCACCATCCTTGAGTCGGTAGCTCTGGATTTTGACGACACCATCGGATCGCAGGGGATGGATGTACTCCATCATGCTATTGAAGCCCTTCATCATGCCTCGCACATGAGTCCCTGGATCGTTCTGGAGGGCAAACCGGACGGCATATTCGCCAACCATCGGGCCAACATAGCAGCTCCCATCAGCCATGCACGCTTCTATCTGGACGTGCTGTCCAGGTCATTGACAGGCAATCTGTAACGCTTTTTTTCTCATTTTAACGGTTTTGGGGAGGATATCGACACCTCCCAACAAAGCCGATATATAAATTATGACCCGACATTGAGCAGGCACATTATAACTACTTATAATTTCAATATGTTAAAGAAACATCTACTCAATGTCGGATGACTTCCTTCTTCGGTCTGTGTTCATATTTAACTATATGGATACTAAAATGTTTGCAATAACATTGCGGGATTTTAACCTTTAACTAAATAATAAACACGCCATGTCAAACAAAGTCATACTAAAATTCTTTTTCTCTATTATCGTCCCGTCCATACTTACCATTTTGCTTTTTATCACTTCGATGTATGTGATCCTGATACCATCATTCGAAAAAAACATGATGAACAATAAAAAGGAAATGATCAGGGAACTGACCAACACTGCATGGAGTTTAATGAAAGAATATGACGATGAATACAAGAGTTCTTTAATCACTATTGAGGAAGCACAACGCCTTGCCTCAAAAAAAATTGGAAAAATGCGATATGGCGGTGAGGGAAAAGATTATTTTTGGATTACTGACATGAAACCAGTAATGATTATGCACCCCTATCGTCCAGAACTGAATAATTTAATGCTGGATGACTATAAAGACCCCCAGGGGGTCAGGTTGTTTGTTGAAGCAATCAAAGTTGTAAAAACAATGGACGAAGGATTTATCAATTACATGTGGCAATGGAAAGACGATTCCACTCAAATTGTCCCAAAGTTATCATACGTAAAAGGATATAAAGACTGGGGATGGATCATAGGAACCGGTATTTATCTTGATGATGTACAAGCTGAAATAGGAGCTTTAAAAGGAAGGCTAACAAGAATTTCACTGTTAATATCAGCGATAATTATACTTATCCTTGCTTTTATAATCAGGCAAAGCCTTAAAATTGAAGCCAGGCGAAAAAAGGCCGAAAATGACCTTTTAGAATCAAGGCAAAAATACAAAACACTGGTGGAAGCTTCATCAGAAGGAACAATTATGATCAAAGACAGCAGGATCATTTTTTCCAATCAAATGTTTGAACAGCTAACCGGAAAAACACATACAGAACTTGTTGCGTCTAAATTTGAGGATATTTTTAGCATTAGCTGGGAAGAAGTTTTATTATCTTGCGAAAAAACCAACAAATCCATTTCCATTGAAACCCAGGTAAAACAAGGTAAAGCTGCATTTCATGATATTGTGATCTCGGTAACAAGAATCTTCTTTGGAGAACAGGAAGCATATGTTGTGGTCACAAAAGATATCTCACGAAAAAAACAAACAGAAAAAATTGTTCAGAATTTAATCACCGAGCTTCAAAGCTCTCTGATATTAATGAATCAGCCAATTTCTCAATTTGTAAAGCCGGTTGTAAAAAGCAACCTGCAGACAACAGTAGCTGAAGCCGCCTCATTAATGGACCGGAAAAAGATGAATCTCATTTTTATTGCCGATAATGATAAAATGCTTGGCGTTGTCAATGATAGCGATCTGCGTAAAAGAGTTTTGGCAAAAAACAAAGATGGGAAGTCCCCACTTGTGGAAGTGATGACCTCCCCAATTATTTGCATTTCAAATACTGCCTTACTTTACGAAGTTGTTTTGGAATTCAGGAAACAGAACATCAGCCACCTGGCTGTAAAAAACGATAAAAATGAAATTATCGGAGTCCTTAGCCATGAAGATATACTTGAAATCCAGCATAATTCATTAAGCTACATCCTCAGGGAAATTGAATATGCCGAAACTGTTAATGCACTTAAAAAGATCTATGACAAGATACCGGTTCTTGTTAATGCGTTATTGGAAAGTGGTAATAAAACCGAATTGATCACCCATATTATTACATCAGTATCCGATGCAATGACAAATCGTATCATAACATTTGCTTTGGAAGACCACGGAGCACCTCCATGCCGGTTTGCTTTTGTTGCATTGGGCAGCGAAGGAAGAAAAGAACAAACCATTGCCACCGACCAGGACAATGCCATTATTTTTGAAGATGTCGGGGAAAATAATGTTCAAAAAATTAAAAACTACTTCCTTACCTTTGCTGAAACTATCAATAATAACCTGGCCCATGTTGGATATGAGTTATGTACAGGTGAAATAATGGCCAAAAATCCCAAATACACGTTAAGCTTATCGGATTGGAAAAAGCAATTTACAAGCTGGATTAACACCCCCCAACCTCAAAACATAATAGACACTGCCGTTTTTTTTGATTTCAGGTGTATTTATGGCGATAATTTTTTCACGGACGAACTAAGAAAACATATAAACCAGCTTATTGATAAAAAAGCCGTTTTTGTTTACCACCTTGCCCAAACTGTTATTCAGTACAGGTCCCCGTTAAACATT
>NZ_JBFXHE010000133.1:0-10339 GCF_050177295.1 Desulfobacter sp. | reverse complement strand
GCCGTTGCAAGGGTGGGGCAGAAAACCGGCCTTGACCGGGTTGTTCTGTCCGGCGGGGTGTTCAACAATGATACGGTTTTTTCCCGGATAACGGGTATGCTTGAAGCAAAGGGCTTTAAGGTATATACCCACAGCAGGGTTCCCTGCGGGGATGGCGGCATTGCCCTGGGCCAGGCCATGGCAGCCGCAGCCCGTCAACACAACATAAAGTAATAAGGCCATCCATGCGTATGACATATACCCAGGCATTTAAAGATCCTGAAATTTCAAAGGCCCTGGTGGCCAGGATCCGTGAAAAAAGCACCTGTCCGCTACGGTTGATGGAAGTGTGCGGCACCCATACCATGGCCATTTTCCGTTACGGGATCCGGTCTGTACTGCCCGGCACCATTACGCTTTTGTCAGGACCCGGCTGTCCTGTGTGCGTGACCGCCCAAAAGGACATTGACGCCTATGTGATGCTGGCACGCAGGGCTGATATGATCCTGACCACTTTTGGTGACCTGATGAAGGTGCCGGGATCCGGGTCCAGCCTTGCCGGGGAAAAGGCCAAAGGTGCGGATATCCGTATGGTCTACTCTGTTTTTGATGCCCTGGCCGTGGCAAAGGAAAACCCGGACAGGCAGGTGGTGTTTTGCGCAGTGGGCTTTGAGACCACCATCCCGACCATTGCCGGGGCCGTCCTTACTGCCAAAGCCCAGGGGGTAAACAATTTCAGCATTTATAGCGCCAACAAGCTGACCCTGCCGGCATTGGCCACACTCATGGAGACCGACGGCGTGGAGATAGACGGATTTATTCTGCCCGGGCACGTATCGGTCATCACAGGGCTTGACGCCTTTGTCCCGTTCTTTGAAAAATACCGGATACCTTCTGTGGTTACAGGGTTTGAGCCTGTGGATATCCTTAAGGCCATACTCATGCTGGTGGCGCAGAATGAATCCAAATCACCCGGGCTGGTCAATGCGTACTCCAGAGCTGTGGCGGATACCGGGAACCCCAAAGCCCGGGCAATTATGGATCAGGTGTTTGAAAAGGCCGACGCC
The DNA here is from genome assembly GCF_050177295.1 of Desulfobacter sp. Taxonomy (NCBI): domain Bacteria; kingdom Pseudomonadati; phylum Thermodesulfobacteriota; class Desulfobacteria; order Desulfobacterales; family Desulfobacteraceae; genus Desulfobacter; species Desulfobacter sp. Next base: position 9,293 of record NZ_JBFXHE010000133.1, on the reverse strand, counting down.
ATCTGGCGGGGGATTGGTAAAATTCCGGATTCAGGCATGGTGCTGAGGGAATCCTTTTATCAATTTGACGCTGCCAAAAAATTTGATATGCCGGTTTCAGATACCCGGGAGCCGGCCGGGTGCGGCTGCGGCCGGATTTTAATGGGGCTGAAGCGGCCTGACCAGTGCCGGCTGTATAAAAAATCCTGTACCCCCATGCATCCGGTGGGACCCTGCATGGTTTCCAGCGAAGGGGCCTGTGCTGCCTTTTATAAATACAGCCGGTAGGATACAAGGACAATTGGGTCTGGATCAGTTGGCTGTCAGGCCTAACACTGGCCTGCAGGCACCGGTACAGGCGATTAAGGAAAATACCATGAACAATAATGATACGATTCTTCTGGACCACGGTGCCGGGGGCAAGCTTTTCCATGCCATGTTTTCAGAATTGATTCTGCCTTTGTTCGACAACGGATTATTGGCGAAACAGGATGACGGGGCCGTTTTTGAGGTGCCCGGGGGCAGGATGGCTTTTTCAACGGATTCCTATACCGTGGACCCCATTTTTTTTCCTGGCGGGGATATCGGCGCGCTATCCGTGAACGGCACTGTCAATGATATAGCCATGTGCGGGGCAACCCCCTTGTACATATCTGTGGGGCTGATCATTGAAGAGGGAATGAAAATACATGATCTCAGGCGCATTCTTCAATCCATGGCCCGGGCCGCCCAAAAGGCGGGGGTCAGGATCGTCACCGGTGATACCAAGGTGGTGCCCCGGGGAAAGGTTGACAAAATATTCATTAACACCTCCGGGGTCGGACTAATCCCGGCCGGCGTCAATGTGTCGGGTTCCGGGGCCCGGCCCGGGGATAAAGTGATTGTTTCAGGCACCATTGCCGATCACGGGGTCACCATATTGAGCGAACGCGAAGGGTTGAAATTTGATTCCGACGTAAAAAGCGATTCCGCACCCTTAAACCACATGGTCAAAAGGGTTCTGGCATCAGGATACCCGGTCCATGTGCTGCGGGACCCCACCCGGGGCGGGATGGGTACAACACTGAACGAAATTGCTGTCCAGTCAAAGGTGGGCATCCGGCTTTTTGAAGACCGGCTGCCGGTACGCGGCCCGGTCCGGGGCATTTGCGAGCTTGTGGGGTTTGATCCCCTGTACCTGGCCAATGAGGGCAAGCTCATCGCCATGGTGCCTGGCGCAGATGCAGACAAGGTACTGGATATAATCCGCCGGGATGAGTTCGGCAAAGACGCTGTAATTGTCGGAGAGGTTACAGACCAGGACCCGGGCCGGGTGGTGCTGGAGACGCTTATCGGCGGCACCCGGATTGTGGATATGCTCACTGGCGAGCAGCTCCCCCGGATCTGCTGATTTGTTTGATAAATATTAGGATACGGATAAAAAAACTTTACAATAACGGCATATCTGAATATAATTGAGAACTTTTTAGGTGTCGCGCAAAATCTATATTAAAGAGAAGGACAACACTATGAAACAAGAAGATCTGGATTATTTTAAAGCGTTGTTGACTGAACGGCTCAATGAGTTGCTTTCCCATGCCGACACAACCGTTACAGGCATGACCCAGCCCAAGGAGAACTTTGCTGATCCCACGGATCGGGCCTCCCATGAGGCGGACCGAACTTTTGAACTGCGCATCCGGGACCGGGAGCATAAGTTGATTAAAAAAGTTAAACAGGCCTTGGAGCGGATTGAAAACGGGACCTTTGGCCGGTGTGAACTCTGCGAGGAAGATATTTCCATTGAACGGCTCAAAGCCCGGCCTGTAACGACTCAGTGCATCACCTGCAAAACCCGTGAAGAAAATATGGAGAAGGCGCTGGGAATTTAATTCCCAGACACAGGCTTTACATCAGGTTTTGATTGATCTTCATACACATTCCACTGCGTCGGACGGATCTCTGACGCCTAGGCAGATCCTCGATTTGGCCAGAGACACCGGCATTGAGGCCGTTGCGCTGACTGACCATGACACCATTGCCGGAATTCTGGAAATAAAAAATATTGTTCATTCGTATCCGGTTGAATTTATTACAGGTGTTGAGATTTCGTGTGCGCCGCCGCCTGAGTTCAAATCCCTGGGCAGCATTCATATGCTGGGATATGGATTTTCCGTTTACGACTGTGGATTGAATGATGCACTGGCCCGTGCGGCAGATGCCCGGGCCAACCGGAATCCGAGAATTATTGAAAAACTCAATGAACTGGGATTTGACATTACCCTGGACGAGGTGGAAAGTCGCTTCGGCGCCCGCCAGGCAGGCCGCCCGCACATTGCCGAACTGCTCGTGGAAAAGGGCTATGTGTCTGATTTCCGCAAGGCCTTTGATCTTTACCTGGGTAAAAATAAACCCGCCTATGTTGATAAATTTAAACTGTCCTGTACCCACGCCATCCGGATGATTCTTGATGCCGGGGGCCTGCCGGTTCTGGCCCATCCAGGTATAATTGATTTTAAACATCCCCATGACCTGGATACCTTTGTGAATATGCTGGTCCAGGACGGGCTTGCAGGTATCGAGGTCTATTATCCAGGACATGATTCAGCCCTGCGACAACATTTGTCTGAAATTGTACACCGTAAAGGACTGGTGGCGACGGGGGGCTCTGATTTTCACGGCAGCTTTAATAAAGGCGTGGATCTTGGCCGGGGCAGAGGCGATTTGAATGTGGCCATGTCAGTGTTCAAAACATTGAACGACCGGTTGCTGGAAATCCAGGCCAGTCCCCGTCTGGACCTTCTTGAACAAAATCTTGATTACCGGTTTCAGTCCCGCTCCTTTTTATCCAATGCCCTGTGCCATCGCTCCTACCTTAATGAAAATCAGAATACCTGTGATACGGATAATGAGCGCCTTGAATTCCTGGGCGATGCGGTGCTCGGGTTGTGTGTGGGGCATCTGCTCATGGAAAGTGATCCTTTGAAAAAAGAGGGTGAACTTTCCCGGCTGCGGTCAACCCTGGTCAGCGAAACAGGACTGGCGTACATTGCCCGCAGGATTGATCTGGGCCGGTTTATTAAGCTGGGTAAGGGAGAATCTCTTTCAGGCGGCAGTGACAAAAATTCGATCCTGTCAGATACCTTTGAGGCTGTGGTCGCCGCAGTATACCTGGACGCCGGATTTGACCGGGTCCAAACCATGGTGAACCGTCTTTTTGAAGACCCTGTGCGGCAGATTCTGGCGTCATCGGATTTCATTGATTATAAAAGCGGCCTTCAGGAATTTACCCAGGAGCATTTTGGCACAACCCCGGATTACACCCTGGCAAAAGAAAAGGGCCCTGACCATGACAAAACATTTGAGATTTGTCTGAACCTGGATACGGTTTCCACCATAGGTACCGGGAAAACCAAGAAAGCTGCTGAACAGGATGCTGCCAGAAAAGCGCTTGCTATTTTGAATCAGGATTCTGACTAGACCTCCGATGTCCGGGCCCCTGGTGATTCCTTTTTTTATTCCCCACCAGGGATGCCCCCATGTATGCATTTTCTGTAACCAGCGCCTGATTGCAAGACAGACTGCAAAAGAGCAATCTTTTGACAATGAGGCCCAGCGTCTGTCTGCTGTTATTCATACCTATCTTCAGTTTAAAAAAAATCGTTCCCAGGTGGAACTGGCCTTTTTCGGCGGTAATTTTTTGGGACTGGAAACATCCAGGATACTTGCACTGCTCAAGGCGGTACAACCCTGGATCCGGCAGGGACAGATCCATAGTATTCGCTGCTCAACGCGCCCGGACACCGTTACCCAAACAGCACTGGACCTTGCCCGGCCCTTTGGCCTTGAAACCGTAGAACTGGGTGTCCAGTCCATGGATGATCGTGTCCTTGTCCTGGCCCAAAGGGGGCACACCAGCGGGGATACCCGAAAAGCCCTGGCCCTGCTTCGGGAAAATGGCCTTAAAACCGGGGTCCAGGTGATGGTGGGGCTGCCCGGGGATGACGATACCGGTGCGGTTCGTACGGCTGAAGCGCTGGCTGAACTTGGGCCGGATCTTGCCAGGATTTACCCTCTTCTGGTGCTGGATGGCGCCAGGCTTGCCCAATGGTACGGGTCCGGACAGTATGTGCCGTTAAGTCTTGACCAGGCGGTTGATCAGACAAAAAAAATGGTCGCGGTTTTCAGGCGGGCAGGGGTGGCGGTGGCACGTATAGGGCTTCAGGCCACACAGATGATGGAGGATGCCGGCCAGATGATTGCAGGCCCATGGCACCCGGCTTTTGGCCATCTGGTTCTATCCGCACTTATGTTTGACCAGGCTTGTGAACGGATTGAAGCCGTTCTAACAGGGCAGGCAGGCCGGGAAGGAATTGGAAAGCCCGGTGGAAAAAAAAGTGTCGTGCTCCAGGTAAACCCGAGGTCTTTGTCCCGGCTCCAGGGTCACCGGAAAGCCAATCTTGACCGGCTGGCCCAAAGATATCCTGGGCTCTGTTTTTCCATTGAAAGGGTCGAGACCCTGGATCCGGATCAGGTTCGTGCTCACATTTTTGGCGGCGGTTGTTGATAATCAACCCGGAGCAAATGATCCACCGGAAACACAGATGACTTTGGAACCAATTGATTAATTATAAAGGAAAGGAAATTATGAGAATGACGTTCAAATCCAAACTCCTCACCGGAGGTATTCTGGCCTCCATGCTCCCCCTGGTCATTTCAGGATATTTTTCGGTAAGCAAATCCTCTAATGCCATCACTGAAATTTGCGAATCCCAAGCTATTCAGGTAGCCAAAAACTTGGCTGTGCTGGCCGAAGAGTTCATCGACCAGGAAAAATGCTTTGCCTTGGCCATAGCCCAAACACCTGTGGTCATGCAGACCGCCTCAAAGGTGTTTGATTCAGGAACGGATGATGCGGAGCAGGATCTGAATGCCTTGGAAAGTTTTCTGGCTGCCGTTTTTGCCCAGGTCGGAACCAAATATGAAAGCCTCAGAGTTTCAGATAAGGACGGCAATATCATCGCCGACAGCTATGAAGGAAAAGCCAGGAAGCGTTGTTTGGCTGAACGGCAATATTTTATCGATGCTAAAAAAGGAAGCGTCAGCATAAGCGAACCTATTTTATCATCATGTTCGGGCCTTCCAATTATTACCATTGCCGCTCCCCTAAAAAAATCAGACGGGACATTTATCGGTACCTTTGTGTCCGGAATCAAACTGGACCAGTTAAGCAACCATATCACCCAGGCTAGACTGGGAAAAACCGGGTATCCTTTTGTAGTTGACAAGAACGGCATTTTTATTGCCCATCCTAAGCCTGATCTTATTTTCAAGACCAATATGACCCAAACCAGTGGCATGGAGGAGGCAGCCAGGCACATACTGGCCCATGAAACCGGTGTGCATGACTATAATTTCAAAGGCGTGGACAAAATCGCCGGGTTCTCTTTGGTTAAATCCACGGGGTGGCGTGTCTGCGTTACCCAGAATCAGGACGAGTTTCTGGAAACGCCCAGACATATTCGGAATCTGATGTTTATCGTGGGCGTGATTGCTTTTATCGCTGTATTGGCCGGGGTCCTCTGGTTTATAAAAGGCGTTATGGTTCAGCTGGGAAGGGAGCCCGTGGAGATTGCCGGTATCGCCGACAGCATTGCGGCAGGGGATTTGACCATCCAATTTATAGGTGATACTGAAAAGCTGACCGGCGTATACGCCAGCATGAAAAAAATGGCTCATAACCTGACGCATATGCTCAAAGAAGTCACTGAGGGCGTTCAGACCTTGACTTCATCCTCCACAGAACTTTCTGCCATTTCAGAACAAATGGCATCCAATTCAGAAAATACCTCGGAAAAGGCGAACAGTGTGGCTGCCGCCTCAGAAGAAATGACTGTGAATATGAACGGTGTGGCTGCTGCAACCGAACAAACCGCCGCCAATATCCAAACCATCGTAGCCGCTACCGAAGAAATGTCTTCCACCATTTCGGAAATCGCAGTCAATACATCCAAAGGCAGCCAGACAACCATTAATGCCGTGAAAAAGGCAGAAGAAGTTTCAATAAAAGTCAACCAACTGGGAGCAGCCGCTTCCCAGATCAGCAGGGTAACCGAAACCATCGCAGACATCTCTGAACAGACCAATCTTCTGGCGCTTAACGCCACCATTGAAGCTGCCAGGGCCGGCGAGGCAGGAAAAGGCTTTGCCGTAGTTGCCGCAGAAATCAAAGCCCTTGCCCATCAAACAGCCGAAGCCACTGAAGAAATCGGCCACCGGATCGGAGAGGTGCAGAAGAGTACTGGTGAATCCGTGACCGCCATTAACGAAATTGTTGAAGTTATCAATGAGATTAACACCATTGTAACCTCTGTGGCAGCCGCCATTGAAGAACAGACCGCCACCACCCAGGAAATTTCCAAAAATGTGAGTCAGGCTGGTCTCGGGGTCCAGGAGGTGAATGAAAATGTCAACCAGGCCTCTGCTGTGACCGCTGAGGTCAGCCAGAATATTCATCAGGTCAGCCAAGCCTCTGACGAGATCAAGGCCGGCTGCCTCCAGGTCAATGAAAGCGCAGGAGAACTGTCCAGGCTTGCCGGGAACCTTAAACAGTTGATTTCCCAGTTTACCCTGGAAAAAGCGTAAAAGGCTTATCAAAGGGTTGGGTGGATTCCCAGGCACGCCATCATCCATCCAACCCTTTTACGGGGCGAAGCTAAAACCCTTCCTTGAATAACTCTTCTGTGCCCAACACCTCATCCGGCCCCGGGGTGTGCTGGGTTGGCTCAGTACCTTCCTTAAAGCACTCAAAAATGGTTTGTTTGCTTTGGGCACTGGGCAGAAGACCGGTTTCGGCGTCTATTTTAACACGGATGATATCTTCGGGCACTGTGAACTCCCGTACGGACTTACCTTCCAGAGCGTGCTGCATGTAATCCAGCCAGATGGGGCTTGCGGCCCGGGCGCCTGTTTCTCCCCTGCCGATGGGGGCCTCCTGGTCAAGCCCCACCCAGACCCCTGTGGTGTACCTGGGGGTAAAGCCCATGAACCAGGCATCGTGAAGATCGTTTGTGGTGCCTGTTTTACCTGCCGCAGGCCGGTTCAGGGCCTTAACCCTCTGGCCGGTGCCGGCCTGTACCACGCTTTCAAGCATACTTGTCATCAGATAGGCCGTGCCCATATCAATAACCTTTTTACGGATCAGTTTGGAAGATTCCAGAAGCTTGTTGTCCCGGTCATAAATTTCAGTGATAAATACCGGCTCAATCAGGTACCCCAGGTTGGAAAATACCGAATACGCCTTGGTCAGTTCAAACAGAGAAACCCCTGAAGATCCGAGGGCAATGGACAGATCCCGGGGGAAAGGGGAGGTAATCCCAAGTTTTCTTGCATAACCGATGACATAATCTATGCCGATATCCTGGAGGATCTTGATGGTGACAATATTTCTGGATTGGGTCAGGGCCTGGCGAAGCAATGTGGGACCGTAGAATTCCTGTGCATAGTTATGGGGTTTCCACACCCTGTCATGCAGCCTGTCCTCAAATACCACAGGAGAGTCAATGATGATCGTGGCCGGTGTATACCCCTTGTCAAGGGCTGCCGCGTACAGGATGGGCTTGAACGCGGAGCCGGGCTGACGTCTTGACTGAACTGCCCGGTTGAACTGGGAGTTTTTGAAATCCCTTCCGCCGATCATGGTTTTGACATGGCCGGTTTCAGCTTCAATGCTTAGAAGCGCTGACTGGGCAATAGGTTCCTGGTAAAGGGCAAATTCATAGTCCTTTTCCCCTGTCATCTCCTCAAGGACTTTCACATAGATGACATCCCCGATTTTTAAGACCTGGGATGGTCTTGCGATCCTGGCAGATTGATAGGATACTTTGGGAGTGGGTTTTCTGGCCCATGTCATGGTGACTAACCGGATGATGCCTGTGACATCGCCAACCCTTACCTGGGTAACCTTGTTGTCATCATCCACCTTCAGGACAACCCCCTTGTAGATCTCTCCCTTGACCGGGCGGCTGCCGTTCAGTTCCCCGGCAATGGTGCGGCTGAAATCCGCCACCTGAAGCGCGGGTATATTTTTTATAGGGCCCCGGTATCCGCAACGCTGATCCAGGTCTGACAGGCCTTTATCGACCGCGGCCTGGCCTATTTTCTGCAGTTCAATGTTCACTGCAGTATGAATGCTCAACCCCTGGGTATAAAGCATGTCCTCGCCGTATTCCTTTTCAACATACCGCCTGACATGCTCGGTGTAGCAGGGAACCCGTTCGATGAACCAGTTTTTCCGGGGCTTGATATCCAGTTTGGCACCCATGGCTTCGGTGGCTTCCAAGTTAGAGATCATGCCCTCTTCCTTCATGCGGTTCAGGGTATACACCTGGCGCTGCCTGGCCAGTTCCGGATGGTGAAAGGGGCTGTACCGGCTGGGTGCCTGGGGCAGGCCTGCCAGCATGGCACATTCAGCCAGGGTCAGGTCCTTGACATGCTTTCCGAAATAATTTTCGCAAGCCGCTTCAACACCGTAAGCGCCCTGTCCCAGGTATATCTGGTTCAAATAAAGGAAGAGTATATCATCTTTAGAAAGCTTTTTTTCAATTTTATAGGCGAGAATCACCTCTTTAAGCTTGCGCGTATAAGTTTTCTCCGGGGTAAGAAGAAAGGATTTGGTCACCTGCTGGGTGATGGTGGAACCGCCCTGAACAATGGTGCCGGCCATAAAATTTTTTATGAACGCTCTGACAATGGATTTTATATCAATGCCGGGATGTTCCCGGAACCGGGAATCTTCGGCCGCCACAAAAGCATTGATCAGATTGGCAGGCATGTCGGACAAGGGAATGACGATTCTGCGCTCTTTGTAAAATTCGCCGATTTTTCTGCCGTCATCGGAAAATACGTTGGTCACAATGGCCGGGCGGTAATCATTGAGCGTATTGATCTGGGGAAGGTCCTGGCTCATATAGAAAAATCCGGCGATAATTGCAGCACATCCGGCAATAACTGCAAGGATGAACAGGATGAACAACCATATGAAAAAAGAAAACCATATGTTTTTTTCTTTTTTCCTGCTTCGTTTCTTCAGGATCTGTGTGCGGCTTTGTTGTTTTGTCATAAGGTTTCGAAATAATATTCTATTTAGATAAAATATCTGCTTTTATCAGATTCGATTTAAGATGGCAATAGAAAGGCAGGTTCATACCAGGGCAAACGCATTTAAATTCTATTGACTCCAAGCACTTTCATGAGATAAATATCATCCCACCCTGCTTGGAGGCGTTTTGTATTTATGCTCTTTCTCATACTGTTTTCCTGTTTCAGGAGATTTA
>NZ_JBFXHE010000132.1:0-10354 GCF_050177295.1 Desulfobacter sp. | reverse complement strand
TGTCTATAAAATTTTTCATAAGCAGTTCCTGTTTGTATTTTAAAAGTATTCGATCTACCTTTATTATACATGAGGAACTGCTTCGTTCATATCACGGTTTATTGGGTTGCGGGTTTCCCGCCTTAGATAGTTTTTTAACCTTCTTCAAATCGGTTTCAAGGGTTAAGGCCTGCAGGGAAAAACAAAAATTTTTCATTTCATATATACAGATCCCATCCACACACAAGGTACCGTCAGCCGTTGCCCTGCAACCTGTTTCATCCATGGAACACGCACTTATATGGGCCTGGACAACAATGTTTGAGTTCGAACGGATAATCTGTCCCCGGTATATCCATTCATGTTCATGGTTTTCATCAATTGCCGGTGTAAACTGTTCCGGGTCAAGATCGAATTTTTTGATCATGAAAAATCGGATCAACTGGAGGAATGATTCTATGCCCAGGGAACCCGGGCAGACCGGATCCTGATAAAAATGGGCATGGAAGAACCACTCATCAGGATCCACTTGTTTTTCACCCTGGATCAGCCCCTGGCTGTGCAACCCTGCGTTGAAATCAAGGAAGGTGATTTTGTCTATCATTCTCAAGGCTTTTCCCGGCATTCCCGTATTGGGGCCGATATTTTGATCTTCCGGGGTTAGGGGCGCATGGTCTTCAAGCAGGATTTCAGATTGAGGGCTGTTTTTTTCAAGCGCCAAAAACGCTTCGGGTTTCCTGATTCCCACTTGTTTGGATAAGGCATCAGCCGTAAAAAATCCAAAATTGGTGAAGCCTGTGTAAACGGATTCCCCCTTGTTTTGCACATCCATATCAAAGTTCTGGATGATCATGCCGCCGGCCTTGGACACGTCAGTCATTCTGACACGGATTTTTACCCACCCCGACGTTCGGGTCAGGTTTTTGACCAGTCTGGCTTTTCCCCCAAGGTTTCTGAAATGGAGGCGGTCTTCCATAGTAAGGGCTGCGCCGCCATAGGCCGCAAGCCAGCCACAGGGTTGAAGGGCCACTTCAAGGAGAATACAAAAAGGCATGGTCTCACTATGGTTGGCTGTGAAATACCATGCGTTTTTATCAATTTTATACCTGCTTTCTATCCACCCGCCAGGTGCGGTTTGCCAGGCTGGGTGGTCTGCTTTTGTCACCGCGTCCATAAAAAAGTAGGGCGGTCTTGGCAATCTTGCAATTTCACGCGCTTGATCAAAAATTTTATAGGGTTCTCCAAACGCCTCGGATGGATTGCCCTGGGCAAAGGCTAAAATTTTATCCCGGTCAAACAGGGGGATGGATTTAAATTTATCAAGCAGCCCCGGGTCCATGATGGCTTCAAATCCCATCATGCTTGCAATGATCGTTTTGTTTTCATCAAGGAATGTAAAATATCCTTTAATTTTGTGCTGATCATGGTGGTTGACCGTAAATAATATCCTGACCTTATGTCCGCTTTGTCTGGGAAAGGATTGAAATATTCGTAAATTGGCAAAGCTTGCGGGCAGACAGACCTGTCCGCAATTATGGAAGGTCCACAAAATCGCCGCCTGGAAGGCTGCATCCAGAACCATGGGGTCCATGGCCCATTGCCTTGCATGGGGTGTTTTATACCATGTGCTGATGTCTGGCACCGTGGTTGTCATCACCTCAATTCCCTTGGGCGATACGCCGGCAATGTCAGTAATGCATTGAAGGGCGCCTTCGTGGAAAAGAATGGTTTCATAGGCCTGATCCATGCTCATTCCAAAGGGTTCAAGGTCCATGGATGCTGATTTTGATAATACCGGAGGCTGGGAAAGTTTATCCGCTAATAACACCTGGGCCCTGGCATGGTGAATTGTTAATCCGTTTTTACCCGAGGAGGTAATACGGCCGGGTGTAAAGAGCTGATGATCTATGGTGACGCACTTTCCAATGTCCACCTGGACCTCTGTTTTGCCATTTCCCGGCACAATCCCTTTGAGCAGCTGCACCTTTTCCATTCCGGCAAATGTCAGGCCCGGATTGTTTTTTTCGGCACCGCAGGCCAGCAGCTCCACCATTAAAGCCAGGGGAACAACCGGTGCATTGTCAATTTTATGGTCTTCAATAATGCAACTGTCCTGGCTGCTGAAGGTCTGGGTCAAGGCTTTATTCATCACGGAAGCTGGGTCCGGCACCTCTGGAGATATGGTGCCCCCCACAACGGCCTCAACGCAGGATTTATCGGCATTGCCCATTTCAGCCACCATCTGGTGTGCGCCTGCCTGGATGGGGATCAGCTCAATATGGCGTTTTTCAAATTCCCGTTTCAGGGCGTCCGTGACCATGCCGCCGTCCCAGGGGCCCCAATTGATGGCTAACGCCCTGCAATGGGGAAGGGTAAGTTGTCTGGCCTGGCAAATTTTGTTGAGCACTTCATTGGCCATGGCGTAGTCGCATTGTCCGGTATTTCCAAATCTTGCCGCAACCGATGAGAACATGACCAGATATTTCAGTTTGTCTTGATCTACTGACGAAAGAAGCGCAAAAAGTCCGTTGATTTTGGTTTCAAACACATTTCTGAATTGGTCGGGTGTTTTTTCACAGATCAATTTATCTTCAAGAACACCTGCCCCATGAATCAAGGCGGTTACAGGACCTAACTGCCGGGTCACTTTTTTCATGGCCTCGTTGACAAGGCCTTTATCCCGGATGTCTACGCAAAAGTAGGCCACCTCATCGGCCCATTTTTGTATACGTTCCAGATTGGCTTTAATGTCCCGGTTTGAGGCAAAAAGGCGATACTGGGCCTCCACCTTGGCAGGTGTTGGTTTTTCTTTTTCAAAGGCATTGGCAAAGATGGCTGTTTTTATTTGGGCGGGGGTATCCATACCTTTAAGCCATGCTGGTTCGTCAAAAGGCGGTTTGGATCTTCCGAAAAGCGCTATTTTAGGGTGGCACTGTTTGGCAAGGGCAAGGGCACACGCCGCTGTAACGCCCCGGGCACCGCCGGAAATCACCACAACATCGGATCTGTCCAGGCAAATTTCCAGGGGTTCGCTGACTGGTTTGGATACAAGTTCGGGGATGTAACATTGTTCACCGTCAAGCCCCATTTCCACGGCGCCTCGGGTCATCATCAGCCCCACGGCGGCTTCAGCGTTCTTTTTTATGGCTTTTGTATCAAATGGCAGGTCAAGGGCCCGGCACAGGACCGGTTTCCATTCAAGGGCCGCTGTTTTGGCAAGGCCTGCCATGCCGCCGTAAACAGGGCTGATTTGCGGGTCAAGATTTTTAAAGCCAAAGCCGCCGCCAAGAAAGCTGATACATGCCATGAAGCTGCTGCCTTCCCTGGCACTTGCAGCCAGGTATGGCCCGTTTTTTGATGCCATGCGGAACGCCGTTAAAAGAAACTGACTGGCCAAAGCGTCGTCGCCGGGTTGACAAAAGGTGTCCGGTATAAGGACAAGCCCTGCTGCATCGGGCAGATCCGGGATGTTATCCGGGGTGGCATCGATAATCCGGGCGGCAAGTTTGAGTTTTTTAAACTCTTTTTCAAAAGCGATGGCAATGCCTGCACTATCCCTTGTCAGGTAAATGGTTTTACCCGAAGGCATGTGAATTCTTGCCCCATTATAGAAACGGATCTGATGGGTGGGGAAGGCTGTGAGCACAACTTCTTGCCTGGCAGGCCCTTTTAATTTTGTTTCTTTGGCCTGCCCGGCCTGGTTCTGGTCACTTATGGGGTCATGCGAAGTTTTTTTTTTGTGGCTTCTTTGGAAACCGGTGTTTGTTCAGGCGTCAGGTATTTTACGATATCGGACAGGGTTTTCAAGCTGCCCATGTCATCCGGCGATAACGCCCTGGATTCAGGTTGCTCCTGTTCAAGGCGGGACAAAATTTCAACCCGTTTGATGGAGTCAACGCCAAGATCCGATTCAAGGTTCATTCCGGGTTCGAGCATCTCCTGGGGGAACCCTGTTAACTCACTGATGATGTTAACCAGAATGCCAAGGGTATCTTTGGCTGGCGGGTTGTTTTTTTGCGCGTTGGCAATGGGGACGGCTGTTTGCTCAGGGGACGGGGGATTTCCCGGGTCTGTTTCAACCGCCGTGCAGATATCTGCCAGGGTTTTGACTGAACCCAGGCGTTGGGCGGATAGATCCTCTTTGTCAGGAAATGCTTTTTCAAGTTCTGAAATGATTTCAACTTTTTTAATGGAATCAACGCCAAGGTCTGATTCAATATTCATTTCAGGTTCTAACATTTCCACCGGGAACCCTGTTAAACGGCTGACAATTTCAAACAGGACATTTTTAACTTCCGGGGCAGGCGCCGCCGCTGCTGCCGATGGTTGGGGCTGCCGGATCTGGGGAGGCACAGGCTTGGGGGTTGTCTGTTGAATTGTTTTTTGAATTGATTGTAATGGGGCCGGTTCAGGCATCCGGGGCTGCTGGTAAGGCATGGCCTGTGCCGGGGCCGGAGACTGAATCACAGGGGCGGCCGGGGCCGGAGGGAACACCTGTCCACGGGTTTGTGACATCAGTGCGGCCAGGGCCTTGCTGGCCTGGGCCTGGGTTTCCAAAAACTTTTCGTGGGCCCGGGCGGTCTGGGCCTGGAGCTGCTGCATGGCATTGAGACCCTGGACAAGGATATCCGGGTTTGCCGGAACCTGATTTGCAGTCACGGGTTGGATTGGATTTGACATTGAATTTGACGTTGTCTGGACGTGGATATCGTTAAATTCAGGGTGTGGAAAAGATGTCATGGCATTTCCTTGTGTGGTGGATGTCTGTTGGGGTGAAACCGTCATATAAACAGATGAATCCTGGGCAATGTTTTCGTTTTTGGGGGGATGAATGGGGGGCTCTTCAACCGGATTCATTTCAGACGGGCTTGTTTCAGGTGTCCGGGGTTTTGGATTGGCTCCGTTGAGCATGATGACAAGTTTTTTAGACTCAGGCTGTGTCACATCCTCTTCCCAGGCAGAAAGATCCACAGGATGACTCATGGCTGCAAGGGCGCATAATCCCATCCCCAAATCCCGGATACCGTAATTTTTCCCGGCTGATTTATCCAGGGCAATGGTCTGTACATCCCGGTCTTTTAAAATGGATTTAATCAGCTCGCACAGAACAGATTTGGGCCCGACCTCCACAAAGGTGTCAACACCTTGTTCATGCATCTGTCTGATGTTACCAATGAAGTCAACGGGGTGAATCAACTGCTGTCCTAAAAGATCCTGGGCCTGGGCCAAATCCATAGGGTAGGGCGATCCGGTTGTATTGGACAACACCTTAATTTGTGTCGGCGTGATGGAAGCTTTCCGGGTCAAGGCATTGAACGGGGCTGCGGCATCTGCCACCAGGCGGCTGTGAAAGGCTGCGGCCACCGGCAGTCTGATGGCCCGCATTCTGCGGGTTTTGCAGATTTTTTCAGCGTTGAGAATGTGTTGGGTCTCCCCGGATAACACGCCCTGGGACGGGCTGTTCCTGTTGGCCAGAACAAGGTCGAGTTTCTCCGCTTCAATGAGGGCCTCGATCTGTTCAATGGGGGCCTGGATCGCGAGCATGCTGCCGGGATCACCTGCTTTTTGACCGGCCCTGGCCATGAAGTTGCCCCGGGCCGCCGAAAGTTCAAGACAGGTTTGGGCATCAATCCAGCCGGCTGCATATAATGCGCACAATTCTCCGTAACTGTGGCCGCAGGTCATCTGGGGCACCACCTTGAACCGGGAGAGAATTTTCAGCATGGACAAAGAGACCGCACCAATGGCTGGCTGGGCGATGCGGGTCTGGCGCAGGGCTGCCTCGGCCGATGTTTTATCCATGGCATATTCCGGCGGCGGATACATATAGGCGGACAGCAGCCCATGATCCTGTTGTCCTGCATCTGTATTACTGACACAGGACTGGGCCATATCAAGGATTTGAAGGCTTTCCGGAAAAACAGACATAATCTGACCGGCCATGCCGGTGTACTGGCTCCCCTGGCCCGGGAAAACAAAGCCCAGTTTTCCTGATGCTGCTCCCTTGCCCAAGAATATAGGCGGTTTGGCCGGTTGATCGCCATTGACCACATATTTTGCCTGGGTCATTCGTTCAAAAACATCATCCTGGTCAGTCATCAAAATCAATAACCGCAGATCATGGTCTGAACAGAATGATTTTCTGGATTGCGCTGCCTGCCAGGCAATGGCCTGGGTAACGGCTGCCTTGTCCCTGATATCATAGGTTTTTATGGTTTCAAAAATGCTACCCAGCTTTTCAACAATCTCTTCTTTGGTCTCCCCGGAAAACGCCATAATCTGCACTGTACCGTCCCAGGAGATATTGGTTTTTTCAGCAGAGTACTCTTCAAGCACGGCATGAAAGTTTGATCCGCCGAACCCAAAGGCGGAAACCCCGGAACATCTCAGGGAATTCAGCGTACTGTTGCCAATCCAAGGTCTTGAGACCTGGTTGAGATAAAAGGGGGAGTTTTGTATATCCAGATCCGGGTCAGGCGTCCGGGCTTTCAGTGTGGGGGGAATGACCTTGTGGTGCAGGGCCAGGGCCGCCTTGATAATGCCCGCAGCACCTGCTGCGGCTTTGGTGTGCCCGATCATGGATTTTACGGATCCCAGGGCTGTGGATGCCGCAGCGTTGTCCTTGAAAAAATTTTTCAGGGCAGTGAATTCAACCTTGTCACCCACCCTTGTCCCTGTACCGTGTGCTTCAATCAGCCCCACGGATTCGGGCAAAACACCTGCGTTGCCATAGGCGTTTTCCAGGGCCTTGATCTGTCCTTTGGCCTCGGGGGCATATATGGCGGAGGTGCGCCCGTCACTGGAGGTGCCCATGCCTTTGATGACCGCATAAATCCGGTCCTGGTCACGCTGGGCATCGGCCAGCCGCTTGAGCACCAGCAGACCGATGCCTTCCCCAAGCACGGTACCGTCGGCGTTTTCTGAAAAGGGCCGGGCGTCACTGGTGTGGGACAATACACCGGTTTTGGCAAAGCACATGTGCATGAAAATGTCATTGAGGGTATCCACCCCGCCGGTGATGGACATATCGCACTGTCTGGTTTCAAGTTCCATCATGGCCGTATGAATGGCGGAAAAGGAGCTGGCACATGCGGCATCACACACAGTGTTGGTGCCGGACAGGTCCAGGCGGTTGGCGATTCTTCCGGCCACCACATTGCCCAGAAGACCTGGGAATGAATTTTCCTGCCAACTGACATAGGATTGGCTGATCCGTTTTAATATGCTTTCCTTTTTATCCGGGGCAATACCGGCTGCGTCCAGAGCTTCTTTCCAGAATGGATGTCCAAGCCTTGCGCCAAGGGGGATCACCAGCTCCTGGGTGCCGGTTACCCCGAGGATGACATTTACCCGTTTTTCTTTCAGGCAGGCATGGCCCACAGGGTAGCCGGCATCGGCAAGTGCCATGCGGACCACTTCCAGGCTGAGAAGCTGGGAGGTGTCCGTGGCTTCAATGTTTTTGGGAGGAATGCCATAGGTTAAAGGGTCAAAGGCAATGTCCGGTAAAAATCCCCCCCTGCTGCAATAGGTATGGTCAGGAAAATCCGGATCCCCATTGAAATAATCTTTCAGACGCCAGTGCGAGTCTTCAGGTACTTGTGTTATGGCATCAATGCCGTTGAATACCAATCTCCAGAATTCCTTGAGGTTTCTGGATTCAGGAAAAATGCAGCCCATGCCGATGATGGCAATGGGCATCCGGGGACAGGGCGTCTGTGTTTCAGTTGCGGTTTTGGGTGTCATATATGAAATATAATATGGTTACGAGTTTAAAATATATTTTATCAAAACCTATATATACGGCACAGGGGCTCGGATCACCTGCAGGCAGGGAAATTGACAAAAGTTTTACATAGATATTTACATGGATTCAGAAGCGATCAGTTTTGTTATTTCACTGAGTTTCATGGGCGAAAAAAAACCTGCACCAGGGGGCAGTTCAATGCCCTGGGCCCTTGCAAATGCGGCCCGGGTGACAACACAGGCACCTGTGAGCAGATTCATGGCGATTTCTGCTGCAAACCGGTTGGTATGGGGTTCAAGAAAGCTGCCTTTGACCCATTGGTTGAATGCGCCCATGGCCGGGCCGCACCAGACCTGATAGTCCATTTTACGCTGGGTATTGCCCTGGATTGCCCACCTGGAAGACTGCCCGAGATAGGATCTGAAAACCAGTGCCATCTTATGTGCAGGGTTCTGCTCTGCACGGTCCACCTCCTGTTGATTTCCCCGGGACAGGAAAAAATCCCGGGTGGACTGCCATGCTGACTCAAATGAGGTGAATAAAAATTTATCCTCGATCTCCTTTTGGGCCCCCAGGGGAAGGTCTGAAAAACAGGTATAATTTTTGTAAAACTGATACAGCTTTTCTGCGCGGACAGGAAACAAAGTCCCGCGTTTAAGCACCTGAACCCGTGCGCCGATTTCAAACATGTCTGCGGAAGGGGCCATGGCAACATCCGCCTGTTCGGCCTGGCTGAGCAGTTTTTTAACGTCCTCGCAGATGCCGGCTTCCACACATGCTTGATTAATGGATCCGGTAAGGATATATGCAGCACCCATGCTGAAAGCGGCAGATGCGGATTCCGGCGTGGCAATGCCGCCGCCAAGCCCTACGCAAAGCGGGTGTTGAAAATTATAAGTTGCCATGGCTTCGTTCTTCAGGGCAATGAAGGTTGGTAAAAGCGTCAGGGCCGGGCGGTTATCCGTATGCCCGCCAGAATCAGCCTCGGCGGTAAGATCCTGGGCCATGGGGATTTGAGAGGCAAGCATGGCTTCATCTGCAGTAATCATCTTCAGGTCAACCAACCGGTTGAGCAGTTTTTCCGGCGGTGGTGCGAAAAACTGCCGGGCCACTTCAATGCGGGACACCTTTGCAATAACGCGGTTGGGGGTGACAATGGCACCCTGGTTGTCTCTATGGATGCCTTTGACACGATAATAGACTAAAGGCAGGGTGATGCGCAGGAATGCTGCCGCAGAGATCAGGGTCACCCCATGGTGAATATAGAGTTTTATCGTTGCCATTTCATGGTCCGGGTCTGCCAGGCTGTGGATCAGATTGAATCCAAACGGTTTGTCCCCCAGGCCGGCCTTAAGTTCAAGGATGGCTGTTTCAATTTGTGACAGGCCCAATCCGCCGGCACCGAAAAAACCGACCATCCCGTTTTCACCCATGGTCTTCACAAGTGCTGTGGATGCGATGCCGTTGGCCATGGCACCGGCCACATAGGCATATTTTAAACCATGGCGCCGTTTAAATTCTGAATTCCCAAGGTTTTTGGGAAGTATGGCCGGCACATAGATCTGGTCTGACAGCGAAGCCATATTGCTTTGTGACGGACGGCTGACATGTATGCCGTCAAAACTTTTTATAAGCAGTTGCGGACGGCTGATATTGTGAATGGCCCTAACTAAATCAAGTTGCGATGTCATAGTATTGTATTATCCCTGCTGGATGTTGTGCAAGATGTTATTTTATTTACAAACTGTACAATTTTCATTGCTGGCGTCTAATAGCATACCCAATGCCTGTAATCAAGATATGCCGCATCTGGTGATAAGAATTGCTGATGTTTTTACATGCGGTTCCCCTGGGTAAATTCCGCTAAATTCTTGACTTTTCCCTTTGCTGCCATTACAAAGAAAAGTTCGATAATAACATCCATGGGCTGACCTGGTCCAACAACACCCAGGCGCAACCCAAAACGAAACATGAAAGTAATTCAATAAGTTATTTTGACTTTCATATAAAAAAGACTTGAAACCGAATCCGAAAGGCAAAAGGAATTTTAAGAATAATGGATTATAAAAAAACACTGAACCTGCCTTCTACCCCATTTGCAATGAAGGCCAACCTGCCCCAGCGGGAACCCGAGATGATCAAGGACTGGGAACAGAAAAACATCTATAAAAAACTGCGGGAACAATCCAAGGACAAGCCCCTTTTTATTCTCCATGACGGTCCTCCCTATGCCAACGGCCATCTTCACATGGGCCATGCCATAAATAAAATATTAAAGGATATTATCATCCGGTCCCGGCAGATGTGCGGTTTTAACGCGCCTTATGTCCCGGGCTGGGACTGCCACGGCCTGCCCATTGAACACAATGTGGACAAAAATCTGGGCAGCAGGAAAAAGGATATGACGCCGGTGCAGGTGCGCCGGGAGTGCCGGGAGTATGCCGCGTCATTTGTGGATATCCAGAGAGAAGAGTTTAAACGCTTCGGGGTTGCAGGGGAGTGGGATGAACCTTACCTGACCATGAACTATCCCTATGAAGCACGCATCGCCAAAGAGTGCGGTGAATTCGGCCTGTCAGGGGATATGTTCCTGGGCAAAAAACCCATTTACTGGTGCTGCAACTGCCAGAC
>NZ_JBFXHE010000131.1:0-10376 GCF_050177295.1 Desulfobacter sp. | reverse complement strand
CCCCATGCTGACCCAATAAGGAATGTCCATGCAAGCCAACAACCCAAACGATCAGGCCCTGCCGGAAAAGTTCTGGACCCGGGGCTTTACGGTGATCCTGGCCATCGCCTTCCTGACCTATGCCAACATCTCGGTCTTTTTCGAATTCTTTGCCTATCTTAAGACCTGCCCCATTGACCCGTCCTGGTTCGGCACGCTTATGGGGATTTTTGCCGGGGTATCGCTGTTGGTCCGGCCCCTGGTCATCCCCTTTTTCCAGCCCGGCAACGCCCGAAGTTTCCTGGTCCTCGGAACGGTGCTGGTCATTCTGGCCCTTGGATCCTACAGCCTGACCCGGAGCCTGCCGGGTCTGATGGGTGTGCGCATCTTTCACGGCCTGGCTTTTGTAGTCATGGGGGCGGCCCTCACAGCCCTGATGATGCCCCATGTGCCCAAGGGGGGATCTGCCCGGTTTTTCGGCATCATCTCCATCGTGGTCCTCATTCCCAACACCCTGGTGCCGCCGCTGCTCCCCTTTCTGACCCGGGTGCTGGGCGGGTTGCCCGGGGTGCTGCTGGGCTTTGCGGGCTTGAGCGCCCTGATCTTCCTTCTCCTGCCCCTGGTGCCGAAAAATGCAGCGGACGGAATCCGGCACAAGGACCAGCACCTGAAACTTTCCCGAAAAGAGATCATGGCAAACCTCACGGACCCGAAGGTAGTCCTTCTGCTTTTGGCCATGCTCTGTCTTTACTGCGGCCATGCCCTGGTTTTTTTCTTTTTGGACGGGTTCAGCCGGGAACTTGCCATACCCAACGCCGGCCTGTTTTTAACCCTTTCCACTGTGGGGGAAATCGGGATCCGCCTCTTTGCCGGCAAGGCCATGGACCGGGCCCCCAAGGACCGGCTGCTGATTCTGACCCTGACAGGTCTTACACTCTCCTTTCTGCTGCTGGGCAGCCTTGCCTTGCTGCCCCTGGGATTTCGCCTGCCTCTGTTCTATGCACTGGGCGCCCTGGCAGGTCTGGGGTGGGGCGTGGCCATGCCCGTATTCAACGGACTGATGTTCGATATTTCAAACCAGAGGCTCCAGAGTTTCAACACCAACCTGGGATTCCAGATGTTCCAGGCCGGTTTTTTCCTAGGCCCATTTTTGGGCAGTGCCCTGGCCGGCGTTGCCGGATTCGGCCCGGTTTTTTACCTGGCCGCCCTGTTGAGCCTGGCAGGGGTTTTCATGGTGGGAATGTTTAAAAAGAGAAATATATGACTGAAAATGCCATCTATTTTTTCAGGCGGCCCAGCCTGGTGCCGCCCCAGAGCGCGGCCCCGATGGCACCGGCAAAGGGGCTTGTTTCGTGGGTTTTCAATGAAAGCCCAAGGCCTGAGGCTGAAAGGGCCTGGGACAGGGCGTGGATAAAGCCCTGGTCCGCAGCCAGGCCGCCTGTAACGGCCAGCGGAGGGATAAGGCCTGCGGTGGAGAGCAGCTTCACGGCCCGTTGGGCCATGGCGTCGTGGATGCCCCGGACAATGTCCGCCATGGGAACCCCCCTTGACACCTGATTGATGATGTCGGTTTCCGCCAGGACCGCGCATACTGCGGACAGGGAGCTTGGATCCTCTGAGGCAAGGGAGAGGGCCTGCATCTCCCCAAAGCCAAGGCCCAGGTACTGGCCCACATTTTCTAAAAACCTTCCCATGCCCGAGGCGCATTGGCTGGTCATCTTGTAGGAGAGGATCTTCCCCTGGGGGTCCAGCACCATGGCCCGCATGTGAAGGGCGCCGATATCCAGAACGCTCATGGCTTCGGGGGAGAAATGCCGGGCTCCCCGGGCGTGGCAGGTCATGGCGAAGAAGGTGCCGGTACGGGCGGTGACGGCTGTCACGTCCCCCGTAGCGGCGATGTAAGAGAAACCATCCAGGGGGAAGCCGGCCTGGGCTGCCGCTTCAAAGCAGCGGTTCACCGCCGTTTCCGGAGCTCTTTTCCGCAGGGTTTCACGACAGCAGAAAAGCAGGTCGTGGCTCTCCTCGGCCATGACCGCGAGTTTAACTGCACCTGTTCCCACATCGCATCCGCAAAGGCTCATAATGTCTCCAGGGCGTACAGCGCGGCGCCCAGGGCCCCGGTATAGACGGCATCCGGGTGAATATGAAGCGTAAGATCCGGATGGTCTTTAGCCAGGTATTCTTTCAGGGTTCTGACCACGGCCTGATTTTGGGCCACACCTCCGGTAAAAACCAGGGCATCAAAGATCCCCCCGGACCGGGCCAGCAGTGAGAGCGCACGAAGGACCACGGCCCGGTGGAGCCCTAAAAGCACCTCCTCCTGCTTTTCACCGGCATACAGCAGGCTTCTCACTTCCGTTCCGGCAAAGACAGTGCAGGTGGAGGTCACGGGGACTGCGCGGCAGGCCGCGCAGGCTAAAGGCCCCAGGTCGGTGAGGCCGATCCCCAGCTCCTCAGCCACGTATCCCAGGTACCTGCCGCAGCCGGCCGCACACCGGTCATTCATGAAGAAGGAGGCCACAAGTCCGTTTTCATCCAGCTGGATGGCCTTGGTGTCCTGGCCGCCGATGTCCAGGACGGTCCGGGCATCCGGGAACAGGTAACGGGCTCCTTTGCCGTGGCATAGGATTTCCGACCGGATTTCCGTTTCCGGAAAAGGCAGGAGGGCGCGGCCGTAACCGGTCCCGATCCGGCCGGAGATCCTGGGCCTTATTGCCGCAAGTTTCGGGATCAGGGGCCGTACGGCCGGCGGCAGGTCCGTGGCGGCGGTCTCGTCCAAAGCCTTTGAGGACACGGTGTTTTCCGTGCTAGCCAGGCGCAGGCATCTTTCAGTTTGGGTCAGGGTTTCGGTGGAAAGGCGGCCGAGGCTGCCCAGCAAAGCGAGGTCGGCATCCAGGATCGCCTCCCTTGAGGCGATGTCTGCAGAAACCCGGTAATCGGCCCGGGTGTTGGTGATGCCCCGGCCCAGAACTTTGCCCTCTTTGCCCAGCAGCACCGCCTTGCAGGTGGTGCTGCCCAGATCAATGCCCAGGGTTGCGATCATGGTAGGCCCTTCTTTCGTCGATCATCTGGAAATAGGCATCCAGCCGGTTTTTGATATGGGCCCTCGAAAAATACTGGGGATCCACCAGGTCCGATTCAATGAAACCGCAGGGTTTTCCGGTCCTCTTTTCCACTTCTTTCAGGATCAAAAGCTGGCCTGCGCCAAAGGAGTTGCAGCTCTTGACAGAGTGGACCACAAGTCCATCCGCCTTGTAATCTTCCATGAACCGGGTCAGCAAATCCACCCGGGCCGGGATACTCAGGTTGGTGTAGCAGCCCATGCAGTACCGGGCAAAGCTTTCCAATGGATGGTCCGGGTCATGCCGGAAACCATGGTCGTAAAGCCCCCCCACCCGGACGTAGGAACCGGCCACCACCACCGCTCCCTTGCGGTAAAACAATTTCCACAGCTCCCAGAAATGGGTCCAGTTCGGGGTGCCCTCCACCACCAGGCGGTAGCGCTCTTCCGGTAAATCCCCTTCCAGGGTAAAGGCGGTGCGGTTTTCTTGTATCCGTTTTTCGATCTCTTCCAACAGGAGCCGGTAGTATTCAACAGCCTCCAAGGTTCCCCGAAAGGCGGTGAATATGGGAAACATATAGAACACCCCGCCAAAGTAGCTGTCAATGGGGGAGGGAACGTGTTGCGCACTTTCCAGGCACCGGACGAACAGGGATTCTGACTGGGCTGCAAGAAGGCACATGTCCCGGATTCTTTCCGGGTCGTAGGGCCTGCCCGAGACCCGGGCCATGGCCGGGACGATCTCCTCTTCCAGCTGCCGCACCACGTACCGGACCATGGCCGGGGTGACGATACCCTCGGCCTGGTAGGGCACATGAAGCATGGCCATGGGGCAGTCGTACAGGGCGGCAAGGTTTTCGAACCACTTCATGAAGGTAAAGCAGCCGGTGTAGGAAAGCAGTAATAGGTCCGGCGGCGGCAGGGGCTTTCCGGCCGGGCCGGTGTTGCCCAGAAGCATCATGCCGATGTCGCACTTCACATAGGAGCAGACATCTTCGGAGTGGCCGGCCATTTCTGCCCGTTTGATAAAATCACCCGAATCCCCCCGGAGCGCCGACTGCAGGGCATTGATCTCGGGATAGACCGGCAGCAGGTCAAAGGAGAGGATCAGTTCCGTAAGGTTCCCGGGCACAAAGGTGTAGACAACTTTCTGACCCCGGTCCCGGGCCGAAGCCAGACTGTCGAAGTAATTGTCCAGAATCTGCTTTTGGAAGCGTTTGGCAGAAAGGGGTTTCACGGGGATTCTGTCCATGTCAGGACTCCTTGGGCCACAGGCGGATGCTGTCGCTGAAGGTGCCGGCGACCTCGGCAATGCCGCTGTACTGGCAGGTGTTCTCTGCATATTTAAAGCTGGCGCTGGGAATGCCCTGGGTTTCCAGAGCCTCCCTGAGCATGGCCCGGTCCAGCAGGGAAGGGTCACAAAAGGAGGGGGCCGCGAAGATCACACCGTCGGCCCGGTGTTCCCGGACCAGAGCCAGGAAGGTTTCCGCCTTTTCCCGGGGGACGCAGTACTTAAAGGGGGCCGGGCCGGACCGGTTCAGGTAACCGTCCACAAGGCTTTGAAAAGGATCGCCCGTTTCCTTCAGGGGAGCGGTGAACCAGTGCAGCCCGAGTAACAGGTCATGGCTCACGATATAGCACCCCGAAGCTTCGATGGCCTTGAGAAGGCCAATTGTGGGCTGTTCGCAAAAAGCCCCGGCCAAATGGACCCGGATGTGGTCCAGGGGGCGGCTCTCCCTGTTTTCGGCAAGGGCGAGGTAGGCGGCAAGCTGGGGGACATGGTCCTCGGGATGGAGCACCAAGGCGCTGCGCAGCAGGGTGTACCATTCATCCACAGGCACCTTCCAGGGAAATCTTGACCTCAGGCCGGCCAACCGTCTGAAAAGGTCTGTCTGCCGGTTGGTCAGGGAGATGGCCTGGGCGAGCCTTTGGCTGTAAGCCCCATCAGGAGGGTGGCCCAGGATGCGGGTGGCCAGATCGATGAGGGTCTCGTGAAAGAACCGTCCCCCGGTTTCCGGAGAGAAATTCTGGGGCAGGTCCAGATATGCAGCCCACTGGTGGGGAAACAGGATCTGCCACATGCCGGAAAGGTTGCGCATCACATCGCAGATGGACGAAAAGATGACGCCGGAAAACCCTCCCAGGGCAGGGGCTGTTTCAAGAACGCTCCGGGGCAGGCGGCAGATGTAGGACTGGTAATAGATGTCTCCCCGAATGATTTCAACCTGGGGGCCTGCGCCCCAGAGCCCCACCGCCAGTCCCCCTGCGGCGTACACCAGTTCCCGGGGGGCGTAAGCCGGTAAATAGCCCACCACCGGCGCGCCGGGGTGGCGGGACTGCCATTGGGCAACTTCGGTGAATTCAGGGTCTTCCCACATGGCTTTGAGGCGGTCGAAATCGGGCAGCGTCATGGAGTGTCCCTTTTTTTAGATTTCCGGGCCAGTCCGGCTGGCACAGTTCCGGGCATCCGCCGCCACCATCTCCCCGATGGTTTTGGCTTTCTTGGAATGGAGGCGGATGGTGCTGAAATCGGGCAGTTTCAAGAGCTTTTGCATGAGTATTCCGTCTGTATCGAACCAGCGGGGGAGCAGACCGCCAAAGAAATATCCCCGCTCCCTGAGCATCTGGACCGCAGTAGTGCCGGAAGGGTCGGACAGGTTGATAAAAACCTGACGCACGGCAGCGTTCCGGGTGTCCATATCCGCCTCAAAGGCCGAGAGACGGGCGGGGAAATCCGTCCCCACTGCGACGAGGTTGACCCGGCCTACCCCGGCAAATTCGATGAAAACGGTGTCCATGACAGTGGCTGTCCCCCGGCGGGGAGCTGTCCTTCCTTCCGGGCCCAGAATCAGATTCATCCCAAGATCCGCCAGGATGAACGCGGCCTGTTCCCGGTAGGCATCGGGAATGAATATCTCCCGGGGCCGGTCCTTCCATGACCTGAAGAACATGATGCAGGAAATGCGGTCCACTGCCTCGTTTTCTTTTATGTAGACCTCCTGGGGCATGAGGCCAACTTCCAGGGCCGTTTCGGACAGGCCAGCCAGGCGCGTAGATTTCTGGGTGATGATATGGTTGCAGACCGCCTCGCCAAAAATACCGTCAGGGCAGACCCGCCTGAGAAGTTCGCCGGCCACGTACTCGTTGATCCGGAAGGCGGCAAAGGTGGTCCTGTAGTCTTTCAGGACAAGATACTGGCCGATTTCCAGAAGGTTGTTGTAATGGGGCGCACTTTTGTACATTGCCCCGTGGGCCACGATGTCTCCTTGGGGGGTTCTTGCCACAACGGAATGAATGTCGCCGCAACGGTTGGCCTCAATGAGTTTTTCGGGGATATAGTAGGTATCAAAGGGATATGCCGGCCCGTATACGGCAAGATACAGGGACGCGATTCCCGGTGCGTCCTCCGCACGAAACCTGTCAATGACAAAGGTCTGTTCCGGATCCACGAAAAGTTCCTTTTCGACCCTCATATTAAGATTTTGCCCCTCGGGGCCGGCATATTCCATGGGTGTCTACCTCTCTTTCAGGTTCAGCTCAGTTTCTGATTAACAAAGGCGACAAAGTCGTTGACGGTTTTAAGCTTGGTGGCCTGGGCGTCGGACAGGTTGACGCCGAACTTCTTTTCCGTGGCCACGGCAATCGCCGGCATGTCGATGGAATCGAGGCCCTGCTGCAGCAGCGGGGTGTCGACTTTCAGCTTGGCGGCAATGTCCTGGTCTTCAATGGTGTCCTTGATGACGGCGAGAATATTTTCTGCGGTAACTTTCACGGGTTTTCTCCTTATTAATGGATTATTGGGATGCAAACAAGAACCACGGCCTCAGTCTTTCTTTAGCCGGAATCTTTGAACTTTACCGGTTTCGGTCTTGGGCAGGCCCTGGACAAAGTCGATCTGTACCGGGCACATATAGGCTGGGAGCTTTGCCAGGACATGGCGGCGGAGTTCCCCGACGAGTTTGGGATTTTCCTCCAAGCCCGGCCTGAGCACCACCAGGGCCAGGGGTTTGGCCAGGCCTTCCAGCCTGCGGTGGGACACGGCGCACTCCAGCACCGCTGGATGCTCCCGGAGGACCGCTTCCACCCGAATGGGAGAAACCCAGTTGGCGTCCACCTTGAACATGTCGTCCCCCCGGCCCTGGAAGGCGAAGGCCCCTTCTGTCCCCGGGGTTTGGATGTAAACATCCCCGGTGTCCAGCCACCCCTCTTCCCTCATGGTTTCCCGGGTTTTTTCGGGGCGGTTCCAGTAATGGGGGGCGGTGGCATCACCCCTGATCCAGAGGCGTCCCAGGGTGCCGGGGGGCACTGCGCGGCCGTCCTCGTCAACCACCTTGGCCTCCCAGCCCGGGACAGGGATGCCCGAGGTCCCGGGCCGCACCTGGCCCGCCCGGTTGGACAGGAAGATGTGCAAGGCTTCGGTGGACCCGATGCCATCCAGAATCTCCACGCCGGTGAGGCGTTTCCAGTCATGAAAGAGATCGGCGGGAAGGGCCTCGCCCGCGGATACGCAGAGGCGCAAGGGGCCGGTATCCAGGGCCTCGGTCTCCATGGTTTTCAACAGCATGTTGTAAACGGTGGGGACGGCGAAAAAAAGCGTGGGACGGTATTGCCCGATCATATTCAAAATGTCCGGGGAGGCCGGAGGACCGGGATTCAGGATGACAGATGCGCCGGCCCTCAGGGGAAAGGTGAGGCTGTTCCCCAGGCCAAAGGCGAAAAAAAGTTTGGCCACGGAAAAGAAGCGGTCGGTTTCGGTGGCATCCAGCACCTGCCGGGCATAGGTGTCTGCGGTGGCGATCATATCCCTGTGGCGGTGGGGCACGCCCTTTGGGTTGCCGGTACTGCCGGAACTGTACAGCATGAAAGCGATGTCCGTTTCCCGGGAGGGATGGGGGGCAAATTCCGGGGAGGCCTGGGTGATCCCTGCGGCATATTCCGGGGTGTCCACATAAAATCGATGCCGGAGCGTGCTGCCGGAAGCCTGGGCCGCGCTGCAGCCGGTACGGGTGACCAAGGCAACGGCCCCGGCATCCTGGACAATGAAGTCGTATCCGGTCTTGGAAAGGGCCGGGCTGAGGGGCACAGGCCAGGCCCCGTGCCGGATGCTGCCCAAAAAGGCATAGAAAAAGGCCGGCGAGTCGGGCAGGGCAATGATGAGCCGTTCCCCGGGACGTACGCCGGTCTGGGCGAGCAGCTTGCCGAACCGGTTGATCCCCTCCTGAAGAGCGGCGTAGGAAATTTTTTCGTTTCTATAATAAATGGCCGTTTTGTCGGGTTTTTTTGAGACGTTCGGGTCAACGAGTTCGGACGCTGCATTCAGGCTACCGTTCATGGGAGCACCTTCGGTTTCTTCCTGTGGAGCCCTTGCCGGGAAAGTTTAAAATGTTAAACCAAACAAGTTCGATAAAAATAAATGTTTGGTTAATATACACCCTTAACTCATCATCAAGTCGTTCAAGTTCGAAATTCAGATCAATTTTACTTTATTTTGACTTTATAAGAAACTATAGACAAAATACAGGAAACAAGAGGGCGAAGCGCCTGGGGCGCCCATTTTACCCTGCACTGTTGGTGTCTTTAGTTTCATTATTCGTTGTGGGCTTGCGGCCCATGTGGGTTATACGAAGCAATACCCAACTCAAACTTAATACTGATTCATGCGTTGCTGCTTTATTTTTCGTCAGGCTCAAATCCGTGTACCGCCACAGTGAAGTTGGTCAGATCCTCGGGCAGGTTGGAAAAAACCAGCATAAACATGACCGTGTCACCGGGCTTGATATTGACATTGGTGTTCTGATTTCCCTGTCTTACCGCCATCTGCTTGGTTATGTCCGAGATATTGCCGGACGTAAGTGTCTCTTCAGGAATTATATTTCCGCAATAGGCAGTCAGGGTTTCTGCTTTGGTGCTGTCCTTTGTCATCAGGGTGCCTTTGACCTGGATGTAGCTGACAGAAGTATTGGACGGATTTTTAATCCTGCCTGTGACAATGAACAATTCCCCTGCGCTTTTATTGGAAACAAACCGGCCATTGATACTGGATTCGTCCGGTACGGGATTCAGTGGCGGCTGGGGTGCCTGTTTGGGCTCAAGCCATTCGGTGATAAAGGGAATCTGAATGTCGGACACCGCCGGAATGGGTACGCCAAGGCGGAGGATTGCCACATAGGCAGCCAGAATCAGCAGAAACAGCACCATCAAAATTTTAACCGGCAGGCTTATCCCCTTTTTCTTCTTTGTGCCCCGTTTTTGACGGACACTTTGTACGGCCAGGGGCGTGATCAATGGATTTGGGTCGATTAATGCCGACATGGTGGTTTCGGTCTCGTCATCTGTCGGGGGCAACGGGGTTTCAGGCGCAGATGTGTACTCTTCCACGTCAGGGTCCGGAATGGTTATGCCGATGTCTTTCGGTTCAGTATCCTGATCCAGCACCTTATCATATTCTGCGAATTTATCCTGCTCTGAGACGGTTTGTTCAATATCTTCATCCGTTTTCTGGTCATCTGTTTTTTCATGATCATCATCTTTTATATCCAGTTTAAGATCATCCATGTCAAAGGAGATCTCTTCCAGCTCAAGGTCTGGTCCTGTAGCTTCATCCTGGGCAAAACTGATTTCAATATCAGCCGTATCCGTATCTGAATCTGCAGACACTAATGCCGGCTCAGAAGAGACTCTATCTCCAAATTCAAAGTTCTGGAAGTTCACTTCCGGTTTATCTATCTCAAAATCAACAGTTTCGAAACCAAGGTCGTCTTCGTCAGAGTCCTGGGCCGGGTCTTTAATCTCAATATTCTGGTTCTGAGAATCTGGCGCTTCTGTGTTTGTCCCGGGTTCAGACAGGTCCTGCTTAAATTCCGGATCATCGAATTCAATTTCTAAGAACTCAATATCTGTCTCTTCCAGGTCAGAATCCAGGCTGCCAGAATCCCTGTTTATACTGAAATCGTCATCTTGTTGTGATACGTTAAAGTCTGAATCGTTTTGGATCTCTGGTGCATCAAAGGGGATATCCTTTTCTTCAGGTTCCGGCGGGCCGGGGATTTCAACTGCAGAGGGCGCTTCCGGGGTTTTTCCTGAAAAGGCTGTAAAAACATGCCGGCATTTGCTGCATCTAACCTTTGACCCCCCAGGCTTAATCAGGGCGTCATCAAGGGAAAATCGGGTTGAGCACGCTTCACAGGTAATTATCATTGGGCATCCCCTAACTTTATAATTTTAAATTATAACCCTGTTTCCTTTAGTTCCTTGATTAGTTTTTGCTGTTTTGGATCCAAAACCTTTGGCATGACTATATTAACCACAACATAGAGATCTCCGCAACCATTTCCTT